>NZ_VHLC01000038.1:0-72493 GCF_006547355.1 Myxococcus sp. AB036A
CCCGAGCCCACCCCCACCTCCAGCACCCGCACCGGGCGCCCGTCCTCGTGCGGCGTCAGCGAGCCGAGCTCCACGCGGCGCATGTACCCCGCGCGCATCCGCGCTTCCGAGACAGATTGAAACAGCGGTGTCAGCAGCGTCGTCAGCGGGTCATGCAACACCGGCAGCCCGTCGTAGATGACGCGCATCAGCCGGTCCGTGCCGCGCACCGCGTCCTCGCGATACAGCCGCGCCATGCCGCGCGCCACGCTCCACGCCTCGCCACAGCCACCGCAGCGCAGCCACCCGTCACGGATGCATCCATCCGCCTCGAGCCCGTGGAACACCAGCACCCCACCACATGCGGGACACGCCAGCAACGCCACGTCCCGGACGCGCACACCGTTCATGAACGCGCGAGCGCCTCCGCGCGGGCCTGCTCATCCCGCATGCCCAGCCGGGTGAACAACTCCACCGCGCGCTGCTGATGGACCCACCGTGCCGGGTCCTCCAATGGCAGGTGCCTGGCCAGCGCCACCCGCGCGTGGGCCTCCTCGAAGGACTGCCCCTTCCTCGATGCGACAGCCACACACCGGCGCCACGCCTCGAAGGCCCGCGTGGCGTCGTTGTCCAGCCAGGCCTCCCGCCCACGCCACAAGCGCGCCGCGGCCTCACCGAAGGGGAACACCTTGGCGAAGACCTCCGCCTCCCGGCGCGCGGCCTTGGCGCTCGCCACCAGCGAGGCATCCGTGCCCTGCTCCCACAGCGTCAGGAGCACCTCCGCCACCGACATCACGCCGAAGTAGACGAAGTGCGCCACGGGCTTGCCAGACGACATTCTCGCCAGCGCCTGGTCCGCCGCGGCCCGGGCCCCTTCCACGTCCCCTTCACGCAGCCGCAACAGCGCCAGCGTCCCCTCCACGATGATGCGGTCCGTCTGCCCACCCTGGGCTTCCGTCCACGCCAGCGTCTGGGCCAGCGCGGCGCGAGCCTTCGCGTAGTCGCCCAACCGCAAATGGATGTGCGCCTGGTAGTGCAGCGCCCAGTGCTCCGTCTGGAGCGCCCCGCGCCGCCGCGCCGAGTGCTCCAGCCACTCCATCAGCGGCAGCCCCCGCGCGAACTTCCCCTGGTAGCACGACACCACCGTCAGCAGCGCGCGGCACTCCTCCGCCAACCGCACGTCGCCCACCGAGTCGACGATGCCCATGGCCCGCTCCAGCCACGCCTCGGCCTCCGCCCACCGCGCCACATACGCGCCATACACGGCGTTGCGGCACAGCACGAAGGCCAGGTCCGCGGGGTTGCCCACGCGCTCGGCCACCTCCAACGCGCGGCGGGACCACGTCTCCGCCACCGACCGGATGGGCAGCGTGCCCGCCACCACCGCCATGCTCGTGTAGCCCCGCGCCAGCTCCGGCGACGCGCCCGCCGGCTCGCACAGGTTCAACGCGCGCAGACCGGACCAGAGAACGGGCAGCGCCTGGTGCGCATAGATGAACGCATCGAGCAGCCGCATCAACAGCCGACCCGCTACGCGCCGCACCCGCCGCTGCTCCTCCGTCTCCTCGTCGTAGTCCTCCGGCCGGGAGCTCTGCGCCAGCCGCAGCAGGCCCTGCCCCAGCGTCCCCAGCGCCCAGCCCATGCGGCTGGACGGCACGGGCCAGCCGAAGTGCCGCAGCGCACGCTCCGCATGCTCACGGAAGGACTGGAGCTCCCCCAACTGGAAGCGCGTCTCCGCCAGGAGTGCCTCCAGGTGCCCCAACGTCATGGCGTCGCCACCCACTTCAGTCACCCGTGTCAGCGCCCGGGTGAGGAAAGGCAGTGCTTCGCGGCAGGCGCCCACGCGAAGGGCATCCTCGCCCGCGCGCAGCGCATAGCGAGCCTCACGCAGCGCGTCCCCGGCCATGCCCCAGTGGTAGGTGAGCGCCGCCGTCCACTCCGCCCGCTGCCCATGCGCCGCCTCCATCGCCAGCGCGGCGCGCCGGTGCAACGCGGGCCGCGCGTCCGCGGGCAAATCATCCAGCACCCCTTCGCGCAGCTTGTCGTGCGCGAAGCGCCAGCGCCCATCCGCCACGTCCAGCACCGCCGCCGCCGCGCAGTCCGTCAGCCAGTGCTCCACGTCCACATCCGGCGCGGCCTGCTGGAGCAGCGGCACGTCCACCTGCCGCCCGACGATGGCGGCAACTTGCAGCAACTCCCGCGATGGAACCGGCACCTTCTCCAGCCGCCGCTGCACCAGCCTGCGCACGCCGCCTGCGAAGACGCGCTCCGGCAGGGCCATGTCGCCAAGCCGGTCCAGCCCTCCCGCCTCCTCCGCCAGCGCCCGCACCACCTCCACGAGGAAGAAGGGATTGCCCTCCGTCTCGCGCAGCAACAGGTCCACCAGGTGGGGCCGGGCTCCGGGTGCCCCCACCATGGACTCACTGAGGATGGAGACCTCCCGAGCGTCCAGCCGAGGCAGCCGCAGCAGTGACAGGCCCGGCAGCGCCGAGGGAAGCGAAGGCGCCTCATCGTCCCGGAAGCTGCCGATGAGCAACAGGCGCAGCGTCAACGCCCGCGTGGCGAGCCGTGAGAGCAGCAGCAGCGACTCATCACCCGCCCAGTGCAGGTCCTCCAGCACCACCACCACGGGCTGGGTCAGCCGCGCGAACACGTCCTCCACCACCTGGAGCAGCCGCGCCTGCACCATGTCCGCGCCCACTTCGGCGGGGTCCGCGACGGGGTGCCCCAACAGCGCCTCGATGTCCGGCACCAGCGGCTTGAGGATGCTGGCCTCGCGCTCACTTAGGGTGGTGAGGATGGCCAGCCAGCGCAGCACCGGGCGCCATTCCTGGTACGGGCTGCCACCCGCCGCCACGCCCTGGCCTCGCAGCACCACCGCGCCCTTCACCAGCGCCAGCGCGCGCAGCTCCTCCAGGAGCCGCGACTTGCCCACGCCGCTCTCCCCACCCACCAGCCACGCGCCGCCGCGGCCCACCATCGCGGACTCGAGCACCGTGGACAGCCGCGCCTGCTCCTCCACCCGGCCCACGTAGCGCGCGGCCTGGAGGAAGCTCTCGCGCGTGGCGGCGGACTCGGGCGGTACCGGCTCACCGGTGGCGGCGCAGAGCTCGGCAATCACCGCGTCCGCGCTGCGGGGCCGCAGCTTCGGGTCCGGCGACACCAGCCGCTCCAGCACGGCCTTCAGCGCGGATGGGAAGTCCGGCGGCGAGGGCACCTGTCCGGCATGCGGCAGCCGGCCGAACATCATCTGGCTGGCCATGGCGCCCACACTGAAGAGGTCCGTCACCTCCGAGGGCGGCTGGTCCTCGAACAGCTCCGGCGCGAGGTAGCCCGGCGTGCCGCCCGGCTGCGCGTGGTGGACGTGCTCGCGCCCCACCGCCAGTCCGAAGTCCAGCACCTTCACCTGCCCGTGGGCCACCAGCACGTTGGCGGGCTTGAGGTCGCGGTGGATGATGCCGCGCCGGTGCAGGTACGCCAGCGCCATCAGCGTCTGCACCAGCAGCCCCACCTGCACACGCAGTGGCTGCCCCGTGCCCGCCTGCACCAGGTGCCGAGCGTCCTCCAGCAGGTCCATGGCCAGATAGGGCCGGTGCTCGGCGTCGAAGCCGTAGTCCAGCACGCTGATGACATTCGGATGGCGCAGCGAGGCGAGCGTCTGGAACTCGTGCGCCAGCGACAGCGCCAGCTCGTGCCGGGCGATGGAAGACGGCGTGTACTCGCCTTCGGGCAGCCGAGGCAGCCGCGCCAGGTCCTCCAGCGTCTGGTGCAGCCGCTTCACCGCGACGGGGCCCGCCAGCAGGTCCTGCGCGCGCCACACCGTGCCCGCACCGCCCCGGCCCAGGAAGCCGAGGATGCGGTAGCGCCCGCCCACGACCTCGCCTTCCGCGTGGCGACGCGTCGCATCCTCCGGCCGGTGCCGGGTTTCATGAGGAAATTGCCGCATCAGAGGGGGGCCGCCCGCCCCCGATGATAACGGGAACCCCTGGCGGCGGTAGGACTGATTCCAGACGCACCGTAATCCCCGGCTCACCGGGCAAATAAGGCGAGCCTGGGCGGCAGGTCAGCCACTACCCAGGCACGGGCTCAGCCCCCGCCAAAGACACTGGCCAGGCTGCGGCCCCCCTGCACGGCACCGTAGATGATGACGGTGAAGTAGGTGAGCGACCCCACCGTCATCCCGTGCCCCATGAGGATGAAGTAGCCGTCGCGCTGCAGGATGCCGATGGCGAAGAAGAGCGCGGCCAGCGCGGGCAGCGTGTTGCTGAAGGGAATCAGGCCGAACGGCATCATCAGCAGCACGCCCGCGAAGAAGAGCATGAAGCCGTTGAAGCGGTTGGTGCTGGAGCCGTGCGTGAGCGCCAGCAGCCGCGGCTTGCTCATCTTGTCCACGTACTTGGTGAAGACGTCCGCGCCCTTGTCCAACGCCGGGGCCAGGTTGGTGCGCAGCAGCGGCTTGTCCAGCAGCTTCCGGGGCAGCCAGGGCGTCCGGTTGAACGTCACGCCCACGCCGATGAGGACGATGAGCAGGCCGAACACCGTGGACACGCCCGGAATCGACACGGGCAGGAGGAAGGGGAAGGTCAGGATGCAGCAGAAGAGCAGCAGGCCCTGCTCACCACACGCCTGCATCAGCTCCCGCACCGTCAGGGATTCGGGCAGCCGCGCGGACAGCGCGCGGAGGGTGGCGGAGAGCTGGGCTTGGGTATCCGAGAAACCCGTGGACGAAGAGGGGGTGGGTGAAGGCGTCGACATTTCAGGCCGTCACTAGCACGCCCTCCTCGTCAATGCTCAGCTCCAAGCGATGTCGTACACCGCCTCCTCGCCCTCCCTCCGGACAATCTGGACCGAGGGGTGTTTCGCCCCGCTGGCCTCCAACCCCGCCAGGAAGAGCCCCACATAGAAGCCCGCCACCACCACGGGCCGGCAGGTCAGCTCATACCGGGTGGGGCCCAGCTGCTCCATGTGCGTCTCCAGATAGTTGGTGCCCGTGCGCAGGTTGCGCGTCATCCGCGACAGCATGCGCTGCGGCCCCAGGAGCCGCACGGTGCCGAGCAGCGCGCTGCCGATGAGCGTGGAGCTGAAGCCCTCCACGAAGCGCCGCCCCACCACCGCGGCGGCCTCGTCCAGCGGCGCCTCCGGTGCCAGCGTGGCCGCCGCGACCTTCAGCGCGGCCACCCAGACCTTCAAGGGATAGGCCAGGGCCAGCGAGCCTCGCGCATCGAGGCCCGCCTCGCGCAGCCGGCCCACGCACGCGTCATCCAGGTCATCTCCCAGGGCGCGAAGCAGTCCCTGGAAGCTCTGCTGGAATACAAGGGGTTCGGGATTTTCCAAGGCGCGGCAATGTATCGCCTGGAGGACAGGGCCTCAACCCATCGGGTGACTGTCTATCGATGGTTATTCAACATCCTGCTTGGGGCGCGGCGTGTGCCTCTTTCGACACGGAGCGCCACGCCGCGCTGGGCTCGCGCGACGCAGTGTGATGAAGAGCCGACAGCCCGCGTCATCGCTCGGGCCCGCACGACGCGCTGCCCATCTCCACCGGAGTCCGCCCTCATGAACACGCCCTCTCGTCATCTCTTCGTCGCTGGTGCCACGGGTGCCACGGGCCGCACGCTGATGCGACAGGCGCTGTCTCGCGGTGCGCCGCCTGTCCTCGCGCACGTGCGACCCAAGAGCGCGGACAGTGACATGGTCCGCCCCTGGCCCCACAAGGCCGTGGTGGAGCTGTCTGACGGTGAGGCGCTGGTGGAGAGGATGCGCGGCTGCACCACGGTGCTCCAGTTGATTGGCACCATGCGCAAGCGCTTCGGGTCGGGCGACACGTATGAGACGAGCGACATCGGCACCACGCGGCAGTTGGTGGAGGCCGCCAGGCGCGCGGGGGTGGACCACCTGGTGCTGCTCAGCTCCGTGGGCGCGGGCCGACCGGTGGGCGCGTACCTCAAGGCCAAGGCGGAGGCGGAACGGTTGGTGCGAGAGAGCGGCATCCCCTGGACGGTGGTGCGCCCGCCCGCCTTCGAGGGCGAGTACCACCACATCAACCCCGTGCTGCGCGCCCTCACCCGCCTGCCTCCACTGCGGAACATGCGGCCCATCCACCTGGACCAGCTCGCCGCCGTGCTGCTGCGTGTCTCCGAACAACGCGCGCCGCTGAACCAGGTGCTGGAAGGCGACACGCTCTGGGCCGAGGTCGCCGCCGCGGGTGCCTGAGCCGTCCTCCGGCGCAGGGCCTGTAGAGTACGTGTTTCAGCGCAGCGAGCCCCAGTTGTACATGGGGTTGGAGCCACTGGTGAGCACGCGCCAGCCAAGCATGATGACCCACTGTTGCCGGTACTAAACCACCGCTCGTGATTCTCGATCGCGGTTGGTGAGCGGGCTGGCGCGCGGGGCGCGAGGAAGAGGCAGGGGCACATCCCGTTCGGCTCTGTGTGCGCAGAAGACCAGGAAGCGGAAAGGCCCCGCCCAGGGACAAAGGTACGCCCCGTCTGTCGCGGCTGCAGCGCCGCTCTCTCATCCTCTGGGGTGAAAGGAGCGGCTGCCCGCTCACCCTGCGGCGGTGCATGGCAGTGGTGGGAGTGTCGCGCGGCCACTCGTGCGGCGAGGTCGCACGTGCGCTGGCGTGCGCCACCTCCACAGTCGTCTCCGCGGTCAATCGCTACCGGACGGGACGACGTAAAGCCCTGTTGGACCGCAGGGCAGCCAATGGCGAGGCGAAGGTGGATGAGCGCTTCCTCGCCATTCTCTCGCGTGTGCTGGCGGGTACTCCCGAAGAGGTGGGCTGGTGCCGCCCGACGTGGACGCGGGAGTTGCTCGCGCTGGAGATGGAGCGCCGGGGCCTGGCGCGGGTGTCGGTTGCCACCATGGGCCGTGCGCTTGCCACCCTCGGTGCGAGCCTGAAGGCGGCCAAACCCGTCGTGGGCTGCCCTTGGCCGGGCTGGAAGCGGCGCCGGCGTCTATTCGAGCTGCGGTGCCTGGAAGCATATGCCCGGTCCGAGGAGCCGGTCCTCTACGTGGACGAGGTGGACATCCATCTCAACCCGAAGGTGGGGCGCGACTGGTGCCTGCCCGGCCAGCGCCGAGTGGTACTCACGCCAGGCAACAACAAGAAGCGATACCTGGCTGGCGCCCTGGACTCGAAGACGGGCCGCCTCACCTGGGTGGAAGGCAAGTCGAAGGCCAGCTCACTCTTCATCCAACTCCTTTGGCGCATCTGCGGTGAGTACCGTGGCGCCCCACGAATCCACCTCATCTTGGACAACGCCTCCATCCACAGCAGCAAGAAGACGAAGAAGGCGCTCGAGCAACTCGACGGCAGGATTGTCCTCCACTTCCTGCCGCCTTACTGCCCGGACGCCAATCGCATTGAGCGCGTCTGGCTGGACCTCCACTCCAACGTCACCCGCAACCATCGCTGCCGCACCCTCCAGAAGCTGATGCGGCGCGTCCATGCCTACCTGCACGCTCGCAACGCCCAGCGTCGTGCCAGTCCTATCCTCCGCAAGGTCCATCTGCGGCGCGCCGCCTGAGTGCGTGCGAGATTCGTGATCGGGCGTTTAGGAGGGGTCCTGGCTGGACCACCAGAACGGTGGCGCGTTGGGGCGCTTGTTCATCTCGTGCCCGCGTGCCCATGGACCGCCAGGTGGTTCCGCTTGCGTCAACGACCGACTCAGGCCAAGCAGGAACAGCCAAACACTCGCATCCTGCGTCATTTTCGATGCAACCGCTGGTTGCGGAGGGCAACGCGGCGAAAGGAGTGCCGCCAGGACTCACTGCGGACGAATGCCCCGCGACGACTTGCCCTCGCGGTGGGGGCGATTGCAGTGGTCGTAGAGCGTGAATGGGAGGGGATTCAGTCTCGTTCGCGCAGTGCTTCTGGATAGCCTCCTTGAGCGAGGAGGAGACACTCAACATGCTCCGCTCATTGCCAATCAGGGCCGACAGCTTGATGCCCGGGTGCTTCGGGCCCATCGGAATGCGAGCATCCTTCGGATAGAAGGGGCTCAACCGCTCGCCGAGGTTGGTAGAATAGGACTTCCTCTCGCCCCCCTCGCGGAATCGCATCATTCAGTCGGCCCCTTGGAAGGGGAGGTGCCATGGCTCAGGAAGGTGGGACATCCAGCATGCGAGCGCCGTCCCGCCTACGGTCCACCCTCCAGCAGCCCCTTCGAGCAGCCACCCACTGCTGAACGGCTAATTCCTTGCGAACTGAAGCGCTGTCCTCGTGCGTGGGGTCCGGCATGAGGGATGTCGGGCTCAAATGCTAATGCCACTCCTCAGATCCCTTTTCGCGGGCGGACGACTCGGAGGACACTATGAATCTACATTGGGGGAGCATCTTGCTGGTCGGATGGCTCATGATGGGCTGCGCGACGCCCCGGATCGTGCGCCTGGACACGGGAGCAGGCGCACCCATTGTCTACACTCCGCCGAAGCGCGTGGAGCCCATCGTCGTGGACTCGGGGGCATTCCAGAAGGCGATGACCCGACTCGTGCTGGAGATGCGCTTCTCTCTACGATCCGAGGAGGAGGTCCGCCCACGTGTACATCTCGCTTCGTGGGGTTCGGAGTCGCGTCCCCAAGGGAGAGATTATGGAGCGTGGTGCTCCCAACAAGACAATCCGGGCGAGTGCCTCTCCTTGCTGGAGGATGGCTTCACCTTCCTGGACGCCAAGATGCGGCGGAAGATGGCCCTGTCCTTTGCTTGGGACGGCGTGTGGGAAGGAGTGGAGGAGGCGGTGAAGAAAGTCGTCAACCCACTGGTCCTCAAGGCGATGATTACCTCGGCAATGGCCGCCTACATGGTCCTCGTCGTGGCCCCCGAGCCTGTCACCAAGCTCGTGGCCATTGCCCTGACAACATACGTCATCGCGTACATCGGCCTGGACGCATTCTCAAACCTCGTGAAGGGCTGGCAACGACTGTCATCAGACACGGAGCACGCCGTATCCTTTGAGCAACTCGAGGACGCCGGACACCACTTCGGAAGAGTCATGGGCGCCAATGGTGCGCGAGTCCTCATCCTGGCGCTGACGGCTGCGTTGGGCGGAGGGGCCGCGAACATGGCCTCGAAGGGTCCGATGCTTCCGGGCTTCGCGCGTGCCGCCCTGGCAACGGAGACGAACGCGGGCATCCAACTGTCAGCAGCGATGTCGGGCGGCGTTCGCTCGGTTTCCCTGGCAGAAGGCATTCTCACTGTGGGAGTCGTCCCCAATGCCGTGGCCGCCACAGCGCTGAATCCGACGGGAGGCCTTCCGAGAGAAGCTCGTATTGAAGAACTGGCCAGCGACCCGGCGCAGGGAGGGAAGGCCACCCCCAAGACACGTCGTGAGGCGGAAGTGGGCCTTGAACTTGAGGAGCGGAGACGACTCCCAGCACCCATCAAACGGGACCCAACGGGGCAGTCAGAGTTCGTTGACTCCCAAGGTATCAAATGGGATATCAAGACTTTTGACTCTCGATTCCCGCCCAGGAAGGGTGGCTTCTCACTTGAACGAGACCTTGACAAGATCAAAGCCGAACTGGCTCGTGGTGAGAACGTCATTCTCAACACCGAGAACATGAGTGCGCAGCACGTTCAAGCGCTGCGAAACGCGATAGACGCCTTGGGTCCTTCAGTTTCGTCCAGGATCTTGTGGTTTCCCTAGAACGAATACGGACGAGCGCATGAACACCATGAAGGCGGAGTTCATCAAGGCATTGGATTGGCATACCGAATGGCTGCGTTCCGGGGGACAGAACGGCAAGCGCCTCCACCTGGAGGACGCTGACTTGTCCTTACTCGACCTGTCGTCGAGAGATCTATCGGAGGCAGCGCTTCCTGGGGCGCGCTTGGATGGATGCATCCTGGACAGGACGAAGCTCGCCCACGCCAACCTTGCGTCCGCATCTTTCATCGGCGCCAGCCTCTCCAGAGCGCAGCTTTCAAAGGCCAACCTGGACTATGCGCTCCTTCGAGGGGCCATTCTGACGCAGGTGAACGCGCTCCGAGCCAGCTTCGGCGAAGCAGACCTTCAAGGCGCGGACCTTCAAGGCGCGGACCTTCAAGGCGCCTACTTGGTCAGTGCCAACCTCGCGTCCGCGAATCTCCGAGATGCGCATCTGGAAGGCGCGGTCCTTCATGGAGCGAGGCTTTCTGGGGCAGATCTCCGCGGCGCCTCCGGATTACAGGCGACCCAGGCCTCCTGGATTGATCTGGGTCACGAGAACGCTCCCGTCCGGGTTGAAGGCGAGGCGCTGCGTTCATGGCTGGCCCAGGCTACAATGAAGATCTTCTGATAGGACAGCCAACGCCTTTCGGCATCACGGCGAGCGGGACGCGGTGTCACGTCCTCCGAAATCCGGCGCAGGTTGGCGAGTGCTCAACGCCTTTCGGCATCACGGCGAGCGGGACCGGGCGCCGAGCGCCGAGCGCCGAGCGCGCGGAGGCCTTTACCGCGGAGATGTGCTCAACGCCTTTCGGCATCACGGCGAGCGGGACCTCGAAGAAGAAGACCGTCCTGATCTCCAACATGGAGTGCTCAACGCCTTTCGGCATCACGGCGAGCGGGACGCGATGGCAAGCCGGGTGACGTCGCCTCCGAGAAGTGCTCAACGCCTTTCGGCATCACGGCGAGCGGGCCCCCCAGCCCTGCTGGAGACGGCCACCGGAGAGACGCCGGTGCTCAACGCCTTTCGGCATCACGGCGAGCGGGCCCCCCAGCCCTGCTGGAGACGGCCACCGGAGAGACGCCGGTGCTCAACGCCTTTCGGCATCACGGCGAGCGGGACGGTGCACGGATACAAAGAGACGCCGCAGGTCGCGTTGTGCTCAACGCCTTTCGGCATCACGGCGAGCGGGACTTGCCGTCCTCTGGGATGGCAATGGCGCCCGTATCCGTCAACACGGGGCGACCGCGCTTGGTGCACCTGACCGGGTAATACTATACAAGAGTCGTAGAATCCTGGATGACTTCGACCAGCCTCCCGAATTCACGCTCATCTCGTGCCGCCAACTCGGCGGACAGTCCCCCTCCCTGTGAAGAACGGTCGACGTAGAAGGCTGCGTCACCGCGCTCGTAGAGCGGAGTCAGTGGGCTGGTATAGGGCAGCTTCTGGAAGCCGAGCTGGAGAAGCGTCTCGTCGATGGCTCCCACCAAGGAGGGAGCCACGATTCGGACATTCCCCGTTCCGCTGCTCACGAGTGAAGGGAGGAACCGTCGCCGATGCTCCAGAAGGGCCATCCGCTTCCTGCTGAAGGCCATCAGGAAGAGCATGTCCTTCAAGGAACCATACAGGGGAACGATATGGTCCTCGTTCTTGAACGGCTCTTCTGGGTCCGCCTGGACAACAGGACAGTCAGCCTGCTCCGTGGCCTCCCCGCAGTCGAGCAAGAACCTTCCGTAGGTGTCCACGAGCTGGGCGCCAATGAAGATGTACCTCCGAGGGGGACGCCGCTTGCTCGTTTCGTAGAACTTCAGGATCCGGCCGATGGCGAAGTCGGCATCTTCCTCGCGGAGGCTTCCCATGCTTCGTCCCATGCTGAGGAGGAAGTCCTTGTAGTGGGAGGGAAGAGGCCGCTTGAGCAGGCTCTCGAGCCGGGAGACCTCCACTGCCGACGCTCCCTGGGCCTGATCGGAAAATGCGGGTTTGAATCCATTGATGTACTTGAGCAGTTCTTTCATGGCGTAGGGCATCAAACGGGAGCGAGAGAGTTCAGCATGACTTCTTGTTGATGTCGCAGAGCATCTCCGTCAACACCACCTTGCAGGTGTCGCACGAGGGAACGCTCTCGCGGTGTCGGAAGTCCCTCTTGACGTACTCTCCGTTCCGGAGATGTTCGACTGTGACCGTCACGCCAGGCTGCTTGAAGCGCTTCAGGATTCGTGGACGGAACCAGAGCTCGGACATGGAAGAGGGGATATGTCCCTCCCGCAGCGCCTTCTGGACGAGCTGTGGTCCCGCGCAGACACCGGGCAGGTTCTTGCCAATCTTCTTTTGGCGGAACGAACTCAGGGGGATTTCGTCGCCTCTGGGATTGGTTATCAGCGCACCCTTGGCGAGTGGTTGGCAGAGGCTCCATCTCCCATCTTGGGTTTGCAGCCGGTTGACGGCCTCACCAAATCCATCGAGATAGTAAGAGCCGGACATTGCGGCATAGATCTTATGATTGAGCCTGCAAATGAGTACGCCAATCATGTACCCCCTGAAGACTTCCGAACCATCCTCGTCGATGTCTGCCTTGAGGGTCGAAAGCTTCTTCTCTCGGGTCACTTTCAGCAGCTCCCGGAGAAGCTTCCTGGCTTGTGTCAGCGAAAGGTGGGTTTCTGGCAGGCGATGCTCGGCCTTGTCTTCATTGCAGTTGGGGCACCGGATGTTCCCGTCGACGGGGTCGTCACCATAGACCAGGCCGGTGCCCCCTGCGGAAATGAAGCTCGTGTTGAAGGTGTTCCCATTGTGCAGCGTCGGGTCGAGGAATCGCACCACGCCCTTGCCCTCCACCTTCACATCCATGCTGCCGCTGCCCCAGGTCATCTTTCCTTTGAACTTGGAAGAGATGAGTCCACCGGCCGTGCCCGGTTCGTCGCCGGAGCTGGTGCTCAGCTCGGAACTCGTCAAGGCGACGGGGTTGCCCTCAATCGTCGTCTTCTTGCTCCCCTTCGCGAGCATTGAGTCCTGGGCAGAGTTGACGAATGGCGTAGGCACCGGCCCTGCCGGTGTCGGGACCGTGCAGACATCCGGCGCCGCCGAAACATGCGTGTTGCCTGCCCCCTTATGCAGAATCGAGCGCCCATTGGCGAAGACCTTGGTCATGGCTCCTCCTCAGTTCCTCGGAATCAGCTCCACGATGCACGCTCCGATGCGACCTCCATCGGAACTTCCGTAGATGAGCGTCCTGCGGTCACCGCGCTGCTTCCACCGCGCCCGGTGCAGCGCCACCCCCAGCATGACGGGGCCCGTGCCCGCTCCTGCGTCCCCGAGTCCCTCTCCCGCCACTTCCACGCACAGGGGCTCGGGCATCAGGGCTGTGTTGCATAGGTACGCTCGGGAAAATTCGGTACCCCAGAAGGATTCTCCCGGCTGACAAGCCAGGACCCCATCCACCCGCCGTGCCCCAGCCTCCCTGTTCTGCCGCAACTGCCGCAGCACATTGGTCAGGCCCTCCGCCATGCTGGGAGCCTGTTGGGTGAACGGGGTTGGCTCCACGGCCAGCGCCGTGCCGAGCAGCACGCCCAGGGGCTCCAGTCCCAGTGACGTCGTCGCGCCCGGGCGTGCCAGGGCGACGAATCCTGCGGCCTCGCCCGGGATCCTCCCGTCCCGGTTGACTGGGCCCAGCGTCAGCCGCGCCGAGACCAGGTCCTCCAGCGATGTGGGGTCGCCCAGCGAGTCCACTGCCCCCACCAATGCAAGCGCCCCTGCCTTCCCGGAGCGCAGGTCCGCCTGAGCCGCGGTGAGGGCCTCGAAGAATGCAGCCCGCCCCGCCACGTACGTCTTCACCACCCGTAGGCGTCCTCCCGTGTCCGCCAGCAAATCCGCCAGCATCGACTCCTGCTGTACCTCCGCTCCCATGCCGACTTCGGGCAATCCGAGATACAGCGGCAGGGGCCCACCGGGCAGGCCCGTCAACAATGGGAGGAGCTCCGAGAGCGCCTGCCGTCCCAGGGCTGCCATGCGCCGTGTCCTCGAAAGTGACGGTGTGAGCAGGCTCAGTCGCGAAGCGCGTACGGGCTCGCCCAGGGCGTCCTTGACCGATGTCTCGGCGAAGCGCACGAGTCCCGCGCGCAGGGATGCGAGCGTCATTCGCGTCGAAGTACCCACGGGCGTACACATGCCGAGGCCCACCACCAGCTCGCCGCTCACGAGACGTCCTCCCAGGGCTCCAGCAACCGCACGGAGCTGACCTCGTGCGTGGCCAGCTCTCGGTGAGCAGGGAAGGTCGCGCGCCAGGTGAGCACGACCCGGCGCTCCTCCGGCTCCAGCAACACCGTGTCTAGCATCATGCGCCGACGCTCACGGCGCCGGACAAAGGTGCAGCGCGCCAGCAGACGGAACGAGGGAAGCGTGAATGCGATGGGGCCGTCCGGTGAGACGCCATCCAGCGCCACGAGTTCCCCGCCGCGGAGGTGAGGCGAGGCCTGCAACGCCTGGGGTGCCGTCTGGAGGAAGCGCTCGTCGAAGTCCTCGGGCCAGAGCGGCGCCCGCTGCTCCACCCACGCCCCGTTGTACGTCCCCGCCCACCCGAGGCGAGGCTGCCAGTGTCGCGCCACCGGGCCAAAGCCACACGGCGGCGGCCGGTCCGTCCATTTGTGGATGGGATGCAGGGGCTCCTCGATGGCGGGGAGAGGCTTGTCGATGGCGTCCTTCGCGCTCTCGTAGCAGCCCCGGCCCACGGGGTTTCGCGCCTCGCGCCAGGCCGCGGAGGTACCGCCGAAGCTGTACTCGTACTGAAGCGGCACGGACTCGAAGGGCAGCGGGTCCGACGCGCTCAGACCCACGAGGCTCCGGTACCAGACGCGTGCGCCCGAAACGAGGGCCTGCTTCTCCAGTGCGCCCACCCGCACCGTCACCAGCGTTCGTGTCACCTTGCGGCCTCGGGGTGCCCACGCACGGCCGTGTAGCAGCACATCGGTCGCCATCCGGGTGTATGCGGCTTGGGACTCGTAGCGGAGGCTCGAATTTTCTGGCTCGCCCCAATACGCGTCGGCCTGCGGTGGAGGAACCTGCTCGTCGCACGGGGACAACGGCGTGGTGGCAAGCCGCCCGGGCGGGGGGAGGGTGAAGCTGCCCGCGACGACGAGGACGAGGCACTCCTCGCCCTGCTTCGTCAGGGAAAGGAAGTCCGTGGCCGCGAACGGGGTGAAGTTCTTGAGGGCGGGCATTGCGTATCGCTCCTGGCCTCAACGCAGGGTATGGATGAGTGGTACGTCCCGCATGTGCGCGCAGTCCGTTCGGGCATTCACAAGGGCCACGCGCTGGCGGCGGGAGAAGGCGCGCGTCGGGATGACGTGCTTGCCGCGAGTGCGAATGGCCAGCTCGCGCGCTAGAACGTGCCGGCGCCGCATGGGGCTGGATTCCAGCGCGTCCACCAGGACGGCGCCGCTGAAGGGTTGTCCCAGCAAATAACGCGCGCCCTTGTCGAAGCGCTTGCGTGCCTCACTCCACCACGCGGTGATGGCGGCCACGTGAGGCCAGGGCAAGTCATCCTCAGGTTTGGGCTCAAGGCTTGCGTCCGGGTCATCCGATGGCTCGGGATGCGACCTTGGCGGCAGTGCATATGTGCCCTCCAGCCGCAAGCCCGTCATGGAGGAGAAGGCCTCGCCGGCCAGGCGCGCCACCGAGGGCTCCGCAAGGTATTCCAGGCAGCCTTCCACGGCCCGCACGCGTCCACTGAATCCCAGTGCCCATAGGACATCTGGACGCAGATCTGGTGACTGCAGCAGTTCCACCAACAGGGCAGTGTCCGCATCTGCGCCGCCAATCGCGAGGAGCGTGAGAGCCTCGGGCATGCCCGGCTCGCGGCGCTGCACCGCCTTGCGACACGCGTCCCAGGCCAGCCGCACGCCAGATGCCAAGCCCGCTTCCATCGCGGCCGCACGGATGCCAGGGTGGGCGGAGTCCAGCAGCGCCGGCAACAACCTGCTCACGGCATCCCCGGGAAGGGGCATTGCCGCACGTAGGGCCGTCATTCGCGCTCGGGGCTCATCGTGCGTGAAGAAGCGTGCCAGTATTTCCCGTGGCACCTCCTGGCGGAAGACCAACGCTTCCAGGACGTGGGCCTGCGCGTCCAAGTCGTTTTTCTTCAGCACCTCCCTCAGCTGTGCGCCGAGGCCGGGAGCCTCGCTCAATTCCAAGGCGCGGCGGATTCCGGCGCGAGCCTCCGTCGACGCCCCCAGGAATCGTGCAAGCGATTCATCCAGCCCGCCCAGGGACAACAATGCGTACGTCGCCGCGCTCTGGCGTGAAAGTTCCTCGGAGTCGAAGGCTGGGCGCAACACCAGGGAGAGTGCGGCGGCATCCCCCAGTCCTTCGAGGTGGGCCAGCAGGCGCTCCTCACGCTCCGCAGTCTCCGTCAGCGTGAAGTCAGGAGCCACCAGGGCTCGCTCCCACTGCTCCCAGTGAAAGGAGGCTTCGTCAAGATGCTCTTCCCATACGTCCACCAGCACCATATTCCCCCCTTGGACTGCTGCCGTGATTCTAGTTCCAATAGCTGACTCGTAGGAAGGTAGGGAGCCGCCATACCCAGACATAAGGGCTGAAGGACGACACCTGGCTTCCGCTGAAGACTCTGCGGGCGAGCAAGGGGCGTTCATGACGCCCCTGTTGTCTGACTACGGCCGCCTCCCGATGCTCCATGAGAGTGATAGGGGCCCCGTGGCGGGGAGGAAGCAGAGGGTCCGAGGAGAGGCGCTGACAAAGCCGCCCGAGGGATGCTTCAGGCCGGTGGACAGGCCGCGCAGCCCGCGCTGGCCCCCTCCACACCTGCTTGGGGTACCAGAAATGGCCGCAGTTCATCGCCTGGAGCGAAGAGGCCATGGAACCTCGTGAGGTTTGCCCGAGGAGGAGGCACCAGGCGCCTCTCGGCATCACGGCGAGCGGGACCGACCTGGCCGTCGTCCGCCACCAGCTCGTCAGGGCGTGCTCAACGCCTCTCGGCATCACGGCGAGCGGGACATCCTGCGGCCCCGACGGATGCGGCGGGAGCTGCGGGTGCTCAACGCCTCTCGGCATCACGGCGAGCGGGACACCGGCTGACTCACGGCAGCCAAGACGCCCACCTCAGAGTGCTCAACGCCTCTCGGCATCACGGCGAGCAGGACTGTTGCCGCCATCTTCGTCAAACCGCGCGACCGCCAGTGCTCAACACCTCTCGGCATCACGGCGAGCGGGCCCCGAATGGTCTTCGCAGGTGCACCCCCGTGGCACGGGTGCTCAACGCCTCTCGGCATCACGGCGAGCGGGCCCCCCAGGGCCGGAGACGGCGCCGCCGCATCTACGTAGTGCTCAACGCCTCTCGGCATCACGGCGAGCGGGACGACTACAAGGCCAAGGTGGATCAGTACGGTATGTAGTGCTCAACGCCTCTCGGCATCACGGCGAGCGGGACAGGGCCGCCCGAGTCGAAGCAAGGAAAGACCCATGCGGTGCTCAACGCCTCTCGGCATCACGGCGAGCGGGACCTCTCCGATGCCTACGCAATGAATATTGGAGACCGGTGCTCAACGCCTTTCGGCATCACCGCGAGCGGGACCGACGCCATCCCGGAGGGCGCGACGAGCTGAACAAGTGCTCAACGCCTTTCGGCATCACGGCGAGCGGGACTTTCGTTGGACGGCCTCCTCTCTGGTGAGGAGGAGTGCTCAACGCCTTTCGGCATCACAGCGAGCGGGACGTTCATGGGACGGAAGCCGAACGGCAACTGGTATGTGCGGTGCTCAACGCCTTTCGGCATCACGGCGAGCAGGACTGCAAACCGACGCGCCAGCGCTTCTTGGCCAGCATCGGTGCTCAACGCCTTTCGGCATCACGGCGAGCGGGACCGGCCCACACACTCGCCCGCCACGCGCGGGCACGGAGAGTGCTCAACGCCTTTCGGCATCACGGCGAGCGGGACGGTTGTCCAAGGCCATGGCGATTAGAGCGGCCCCGAGTGCTCAACACCTTTCGGCATCACGGCGAGCGGGACTCACCCGCAGCGCCGAAGTCCACCCTGAGTTGCAGGTGCTCAACGCCTTTCGGCATCACGGCGAGCGGGACTGGATCCCCCCAAGGTGCAATCAAGCACCCGAGTTGGTGCTCAACGCCTTTCGGCATCACGGCGAGCGGGACGCGGCAGAGGTGCGGATAGCGGAGACAGGGGAGTATGTGCTCAACGCCTTTCGGCATCACGGCGAGCGGGACTGGCTGTGTTGGCGAAAGAACTGCTCGGAGAAGGTGCGTGCTCAACGCCTTTCGGCATCACGGCGAGCGTGACTACCGCGAGTTGCAGGCGGACGAGCTCGCCAAGTCGTGCTCAACGCCTTTCGGCATCACGGCGAGCGGGACGACCTACGGGAAGCTATGGCCGGTGGAACGGGTCATGTGCTCAACGCCTTTCGGCATCACGGCGAGCGGGACTCCCCCCGGGACCGCTGGAGTCGTGCTCAAGCGGGTGCTCAACGCCTTTCGGCATCACGGCGAGCGGGACGACTCCAAGCCCGGTGTCCTTGGCCACTGGGAAGAACCTGTGCTCAACGCCTTTCGGCATCACGGCGAGCGGGACAGAACGTGCTCTCGCTCCAGCCGCCGGTCTCCTAGTGCTCAACGCCTTTCGGCATCACGGCGAGCGGGACAAGTTATTTCCCGAGGGCCAAGTCGGGGAGAAGTGCTCAACGCCTTTCGGCATCACGGCGAGCGGGACCATGCAGGTGGCAGAGGCGTCCACCAGCAACATCAAGTGCTCAACGCCTTTCGGCATCACGGCGAGCGGGACCAGACGCTGCGCGACAGGGGGCGCCTGCTGTCCTCGTGCTCAACGCCTTTCGGCATCACGGCGAGCGGGACAGCCCGCCTGAATCCCCCAGTAATTCCGGCACCTTACAAACCCCTTTTCAAGCACCTCCCCCTCCTTCCCCCAGGTTGGCCATCTCAGGCCCTACCAAGAATTCCTAACCCAATGAAATCACTCGGCTTTTCATCGATCATGCACCTATTCACCTGTCAAAGAGCCTCAACCCCATGAAACGACATGGGAATCCGCCACTTTCGCCGTCGCGGGCCTCCGCCACGGCGAGGTGCTTGATTGTCGTCCGCCTCACAGCACCTTGAACGGTGCGGGCTCCTCCGGCCAGTCCTCCTTCGCGTTGATGGCGCGCACGCGCTCCACGCACCCGCCACACAGCCCAATCACCAGCAACGTATCCACGGCGTCCATCCGCCGCGACAGCTCCCAGCGCAGCTTCTCCCGGTCCCGGTCCGTCAGCGAGCAGCGGAACACGGAGAGCTGCAGCCACTCCCCGTATCCCTTCAGCAGGGCATGCACCTTCCGCCACCGCTTGGGGTCGCGGATGTCATAGGTAATCAAATACCAACGCCTCGGCTCGGCCATGGATCACCTCAAGCGGAACGTCGCGAACAGCCCCGGCTTGCCGGTCCACTCCTTCTCCAGCAGCCGCACCTCCAGTTCCACCAGCCGCGCGTAGCTGAGCGAGTACCCCAGCACGTTGTGCTTCCACGTCTCCCGCTTGCGCCGCTCGTACAGCTCGATGGCCTTCGCCCGCCCCGCCTTGCTGAGCCAGACGTGCTCGGACGTCACCTCGAAGTCCGCGTCCGCGTCCCACGCCCGCCGGTTCACCGAGCCCACCAGCGGCATGTCCGCCAGCGGCACCCTGAACAGCTCCATCACATCCAGCCCCAACGGCCCCGCCGTGCCCCGGGGCTGATGGTAGAAGCCAAACGCCACATCCAGCCCCACCGCCCGGATGGCCGCCTCCACCTCCCGGTGAACCAGTCCATACAAGAAGCCGAGCACCGCGTTGAACCGGTCCCTCGGAGGCCGCCGGTTGCGCCCCTCGAAGCGCAGCCGCGTGTCCACGTCGTCGCCTTGAAGGTACGGCAGCGCGCCGAAGTACCGCGCCGCGCCCGCGCCCTCCAACCCCAGGAGCACCTCCAGCGACGGAGCCTCCTCGCACTTCGGCAGCAACGCCCGGAGGTCCCGCACCGCCGAGGCCAGCACCTGACGCGACTCCGAGTCACCGCGCGAGGAGCGCAGCAAAAAGCGGAGCCGCCCATCCAGCTTCGCCGCCACCAGGCGGCGGGCCAGCCCCAGGCACACGTCCTGCTGCCGGAGCGCCTCGAACTGCCGCAGCCGACGGTGGACGTTGCCTCCCCCTCCGCCCAATCCCCCCAGATAGCGCCCCCGGACGTGAACCAGTGCACGCCGATGTCGTTCTCCACGCAGTACGCCAGCGCCTGCGCACTCACCTGCACCGCTCCATGCGCGATGAGCGCCGACACCATGCGCCCGGGCTGCCTCGACGGCGCGCCCTCCCCTTCGGGTGGCGTCACCACCAGCTCCTCCGCCGCGCGCCCCACCCGCGTCCCAGGCGTCGCGACGTGCAGCACCTGCCGCACATCATCCTCCGGGAAGAGCCGGGGCCGCTCCTCCCCCGCCACCTGCCGCTCCTCCTCCGGCAGGCACACGGGCGCCAGCGAGCACTTCGCACACTTGCGCTCCTCCTGTGTCACGGGTGGCCGCTCCCGCGACGCGCGCAGCAGCCGGGCCCGCGCCACGGCCGCCGCCACATCGCCCCGCAACGCATCATCCAGCGGGAAGCGCACCGTCGTGTCCGTCTGGTGGTAGCGGACCCGGCACTCCACGGGCGCCCCCGGGAAGCGCGCCTCCACCAGGAGCGCGTAGGCCCCCGCCTGGAGCCGGTCGCTCGGCCACGCCTCCGGCGCATCCTGTCCAGGCGCGTGGCGTCCGCGCTTGTGCTCGTAGACGACCAGCGTCCCCTCCCGCGTCCTCACCGCGTCCACCCTTCCGTGCAGGCCCAATGCCTCACTCGCCAGTTCCAGCTCGACGCGCTCGCCTTCCTCCTGGAGTTGGACGTGTAGCCGCCGTCCCGCGAACACGGCGGCGTCCGCCACGCGCAACTCCTCCACTTCCTCCAGGTAGAAGAGCCGCTCGCAGTACACCAGCGCATGCAGCGCGTGCGTGCGGATGGACGGCTCGCCGACGACAGGCTTCGGACTCGTGGATGATGCGTTCATGTATTGGGGCCCCCCGCCCCGGTACCGCGTGACAACGACAGACACCTATCCAGCGCCCTCCGCGAGCGGGATGCGCGGAAGCCGTTGGACCTCGGGAGCAGCCAAGACCTCTTCGAGCCGCCCCACCTCGTAACGAGTGCCACGAGTGCCCACGTGGTCCACCCAGACCGGCAGGGTGAGGGCACCGGTGGACGCGGTCAGGAAGGCCCGACAGCCCGCTGGCGGCCGCCCCTCCGGGAGCAGACGCGCGTCATTGATGAGGTGCGTGGACTCCCCGAGCGACCACGCCCCGGCCCGCGTCACGGAGCCGGGCTCACGCATCGCCCGGATGACGCGGTCCTCCAGCGATTCACCCGAGTCCGGCTCCTCCCGGCTGTCGCACCAGACCACCAGGCGCGCGTCGATGACGAGCTGTTGCTGGTCCGGCGCGGCGTTCTCCTCATTCCCCTTCGCGACCTTCAGGTTCTTCGACCGCCAGAAGGTGCGAAGCACCGTGCTGATGACAGGCGCGTTCAACAACCCCGCCGTCACGCGGCAGCCCCGGTGCCGCTCCCGGTCCTGCTCACCGACGAGCGAGAGCAACGCGCCGTAGCACGTCGCGGGCGGCGGCAGGACCTCGGTCTCCACCAGCTCGCGCGCCCGGCCCTTGCGCCAGCACGCCACGGGCACGGACAGTTCGAGCGCGATCACTTCTTCCTCGCCTCCAGCCGCTTGCACGCCGCGCGGCAGGCGGCGACCACGCCCGCGTGGAGCTCCGCGCCCGAAAGCACCTCGCGCTCCTCCGCGCCCAGCCCCTCCACCACCTGCCCGCCCAACACCAACTCCTTCGCGGGGACGTCGCCGCTCTTCACCTTGCGCAGCAGCGCGGCGAGCTCCACGCCCCCCGCGCGGGAGGACGGCTCGAAGGCATACAGGATGCGCGGCGCGGCCTCCTGAGTGAGCCGGAAGACGACCGACTCCGGGCTGAAGTCGAAGAGGAAGCGGCCGTGGTTGCCCGCGACGGGCCCCAGCGCGCAGAGCTGGTTCAGCGCCGTCACGGCACGGGCCGGCACTCGCAGCGCCGCTGGCGTCAGCGCCACGCCGTACTGGTAGCGTGTCGCGTGCATCTCCGTCCCGTAGGGCACGGGGTTGCTGCCCTTCTTCTGCGCGGAGGGCGTGGCCCCGGGGCTCGCGGCGTTGAAGGTGACGTCCCCGGACCACGGCGTGAGGCTCACTGCCCGGGACACCTCCAGCACCGCGCGGCGGACCTTCGCCGTGCCCTTCTCCTTCTCCTGCTTCGCCCCCTCCGCGGACATGAAGCCCAGCAGGTCATCATCGATATAGGTCTTCTCCTTCGACTTCCCCGACCAGGCGCTGAAGGCGGCGTCCTTCCACGCGTTGGCGCGTGACGCATCGTCATAGGTGCGGTTGCACGGCTCCTGCTCATTCAAGCGCCGCCGCAAGGCGAAGCGGATGGACTCGGCGGAGACGGTGGTGTGGACCTGTCCGTTCCACACCAGCTTCTGGAGGCTGGTGATATTTCCCTCGGTGAGGCCCCGGTTGTTGGCGGCGGTTCCCAGCGGCGTGACGAAGGCGGCGAAGACGTGAAGGCTCATGAATGGACTCCGGGAAAGTGTGTGGAGCTGCTCAAGACGGCTCGAACGCGCCAGCGGCCTCATCCGCGTCCTCAAGTTCCGCAGCGTCGCCCCCCTTGCCCTGGTAGCTCGCCAGCGCCACCAGCGCGAGGTCGCGGGCCGCGCGCCACCGCTCGGGCCCCAGCAGTGGGAGGATGTCCCGCCAATGCTCCTGGAGCTCACGGTTGGTGCCCGCGCGGCTCCACAGGTCCGCGAGCGCCGCGCGCACCTGCTCCGGCGTCTTGGCCCCCGCGAAGCTCAGCCGCCAACGCTCACGCTCACCCTTGAGCCGGTTGGAGCGTGTGGCCGGGGCGCTCTCCTTCGTGTCCGCATAAATGCTCTTGAACCGGCTCCGGAGCGCGAGGTGAACGCTCTGGACGAGCCACTGCTCAGCCTCTCCCAGGTACGGATGCATGGCGATGAGTCCCTTCCTTTCGTGCCACAGCAGCGCGCCCAGGTTGTCCCGGTCGCGGTAGTCGTGAATGAAGCGGCCCTCCGTCGTCGCGGTGGCGAAGTCCGCGTACCAGGGGCGTGAAGCCGCGAGGTTCTCCGTGATGAAGGCGCGCAGCGCGCTGGTCGCGATGAAGTAGCCTGCCTCGCCATTCGCCTTGCCCTCGGGCTTGCGGACTCGCAGCGTGTGCGGCAGCGCGGCGGCGGCGGCCTCGTAGCGGTCCAGGACCGCCTCGCGCACGGCGTCCTGCCGCACCACCGCACCGCGAATCTTCTGCTGCGCGTTCCACGGCATCTGCCGCAGCGCCACGGCCTCGGTGGTCCCCAGCACGGCCCCCAGCCGCTTCTTCCCCGCCTCCTGCGCCATCACCAACTGAGCCGCGAGCACCGCGTCCGACGCCCCCGCCACCGCCACGTCACGGAGCCGCTTGGGTGTCAGCCCAGGGCGCAGCTCCGCGAAGCGGACCAGGTTCGTGGGCGCCAGCGCCACGAAGGCCCCGCCCCGGAGCTGCGGCAGCTTGTAGGAGACACACCCCACCAGCGCGAAGCACGCGCAGAGCGCCTCCGCCGCCGTGTACTCCACCTTGGTGACGCGCACACCGATGTGCCGCTCGGCCGCGCCCGGATAGGCCCAGCTCGCCAACGACGTCGCTCCCGCCTCCAGCGCCTCGAGCACGCTCTGCCAGGCCGTCTGGTGGACGAAGGATTCGTAGCCCTGGGATTCGACGATGACGGGCCGCGCGTCCACCTCGAAGGTGACGCGCCTTCGCGCTCCTCCCTGCGTCGACTTGCCATGCTGGAGGAACGTCACCTTGAGCGCGTCGTGGAGCGCGGCGGCCAGCTCGGGCGGTGGCTCCGGCGCTCCCGGTGGACGCGTGCCCGGCAGGTCGATGAAGCCCTGCTTCACCTGGAATGACGCGCCGAACAGCGCCCGGAGCGTGGCCTCCGGTGCCTCGCCACCCCAGTCCAGGAGGATGGCTTCCCGCTCCACCGTCGCCGTCCCGGGCCCCAGCCGCACCGGAGAGGGCCACGGCGCGGCGGGTGAAGCGCTCCCGAGGATGGCGCGGAGCGATGCCGCCAACCCGCCCGCGCCCGCGCGCAGCAGCGGCGTCATCCCCGGTGCGTACAACCGGATGGAGAGCGGAGCGGGCAAGGCCTTCTTCCGTGGGTTCACGGCTTTCGCCATCGCGCACCTCGCAGGCCGTCGTAGTCCAGCGCGTTCGCTGGAGGGATGGGGTATGGCAGCCGGCCCGCGCGGGGCCATGCACGCCATTTGAAGGACTCGGGTGGCAGGTTCATGGGCAGGGTGACCCGGTGAGCGCTCACCGCTCCGTCCAGGACGGCACGGGCGTCTTGTTCCAGGAGGACCGTGAGGCTGGGGCTCCCGTCGCGGCACGGCGCGGGCCAGGTGTCGAAGCGTCCATCCAGCCAGGTGCTGGACTGCCGCCGCGGCGCATTCGTCATCCCGGGCGGCCCCCATGCGTCCACCAGGTCCCGCTGGCTCAGCGGCCCCGTTCCCAGCCGCTCCATCCATGCACGCGCGTCGCGCAGGTCCGGCGCGGCGTACGGCGGCCCATCGAAGGGGAGCACCACGAAAGGCCGCACGGGCGCGGACCGCTCCGGAGTGCTGCGGCGATTGAGCCGCCCCAAGCGCTGGATGATCGCCGGGATGGGCGCCAAATCCGTGACGAGCAGATCCGCAGACAGGTCCAGGCTCATCTCCGCGACCTGCGTCGTCGACGCGAACGCCGCGCGGCCCTTGGTGGCGAAGGCCTCGATAACGTCACCGTGGCGACGGACGCGGTCCTCGTAACGAAAGCGGCTGTGGTACAGCAGCGCGCGCGCACCGTGCGACGTGCCGGCCTCGGCGGTCCGCATGCAGCGATCCACCGTGTTGCTGACCCACAACACCTTGCCGTGGTCCCGCAGGCACTCCGCCACGAGGGACCACGGCTCCGCGACGTCCAGCCGCTGATAGCGCGGCAGTGTCTCCAAATCCTCCGGCCCTTCGACTTCCGCGAGGCTCCGGCCATGAACGCGCTCGCACACGCCGCGCAGCGCGTCGAGCCGCGTGGCGGGCAGGCTGGCGGTCATCAGCAACGCGGGGATTCCCGGCAGGGCTTCCAGGAAGCGCAGCAGGCAGCCGAAGAGCCGGTCGTCATAGGCGTGGACTTCGTCGAAGACGACGCAGGCCGCACAGAGCCCGGGCCAGGCATAGAGCCCCTGCCGCTGGCTCTGGACGAGCCCGAGCACCGTGTCGGCCGTGCAGCTCATCGCGTCGGCGCCCCAGGAGCGGAGCGCGTCGAGCCGGTCCTGGTCGCGGGAGCCCGTCCCCGGCGCCGCGCCGTCGCGGAGTCCGAAGATGTCGAAGTCCACCTCCGCGCG
Source organism: Myxococcus sp. AB036A (assembly GCF_006547355.1). Lineage (NCBI taxonomy): Bacteria > Pseudomonadati > Myxococcota > Myxococcia > Myxococcales > Myxococcaceae > Myxococcus > Myxococcus sp. AB036A. The sequence continues at coordinate 25,155 of NZ_VHLC01000038.1, forward strand.
TGAGTGCTGCAATCGGGCCTCCACGTCCGCGCCGTGGAGGTAGTCCCGGAAGCCCTCCGTCGCCGTGCCCATCGTCGGATACGTGAGCCACAACGAACGGCCGGGGTGCTGTCTTGCTGCCCAGAGGTACGCAGCGGCCGTCTTGCCACTGCCACAGCCCGCGCGGACCAGGGTCAGCGGCGCGGCGCTGCGAGCCACCTCCTCCTGAAATGGTCGCGGTGTGCGCCCCGCGAGGCGGCGCTCGACCACAGCGCGCAGGGCCTCGGCGGGATGGGGCGCCGTGAGCTGACGGACGACCCAGTCCTGCTTCTCTCCGCTCCGGGGGAGCGCCGAGCCCGCGACGTCCGCCGCGAGCACCAACGCCTTGCACACGGCCAGGAGCCGCGCGTCCACGGAGCCGGCGGGCACGGTCCGCTCGAAGTCGTCCTGCCACGACTGGAGTTGGTCGCGCGGGTGCTCCTTCCGCGTGGCTCGAAGCACGATGGGCGCCGTGAACAGTGGCGGAGCGGACAGCGCCAACTCCTCGGCGATGCGCCCCAGCGTCCGGGCGAAGTCTTCATGCTGGACCCGCAACTCCAGCGACAGCCCCGCTCCGGTGCCGTCAGGCGCGAAGGCGTCTGTCTGGAACTTGCGGTGGTGTGCGGCCACGCAGACCAGCGCCAGGCACAGGTCCCGCTCGCTCACGTCCCGCTGGAGCCATGCGGAGAGCGGCTGCCCTGGCCAGCAGAGCCACAGCGAGAGCGCTTCGTGGCGGACAAGCTGCGGCGCTTCGCGCTGGCGGCGCAGCATCGATTGGAAGTGCTCGCTGCACTTGCCCAGGTCATGGAGCGCGGCGGCCAGCAGGACGATGCGCCGCAGCCGGGGCTCCAACGCCGGGTCCAGGCCCGCGGCCAGCAGCGACGCGCGCCCCCGGTGCTCCAGGAGCCTCCGCGCGGCTGACAGCACCAGAACCGTGTGGCCCAACAACGTGGCCTCGCCCTCGGGTCTGTCGGGCGTGGCCGTGCTCTTGGCCAGCAGCCGCTTCACGCGGCCTTCCCACGAGACTGGACACGGGCCGCCCGGCCGGGCGGGAGGAAAAGGCCGCAGCCCATGTGACGGCGGCCTCCCAGGCCCTGCTCCTGCACGCGCAGCGAGTGCTCGGCCGACAAGCCATGAAGTTCGAGCGCGAAGCCCACGACCTTCTTGCCAGCGATGCGCACGATGCGCCTGCGCCCCACCTTCAGCGTGGCCTGGACGCCAAGCACCTCCAGTGCCCGGGAGACAGCCACGATGAACGAAGACTCATCCATCGCGTGCTTGAAGGTGACCAGCCGTGCGAACAATGCGGGCACGGGCTCCAGCGCATGGAGCGAGGGCGCACCCAGGGACAGGCGTCTCCCCGCGACCTCCAGCGGCGCGCTCACCAGCGGCAGCAGCGTGGCCACGGCTTCGATTGGGCACCGCAGGCGCAGCGTGCCTCGCCCCAGGTAGAGCAACTCCCGCGTGTTGCTCTCACCCCGAAGCGAGAACACCCCCATGTCCGTGCGTTCATGCAGCGCGGGGATGTAACGGGAGAGCGCGGAGAACAGGAGATAGGCGTGGTCGAGCGGCACCGGACCGCCTTGCACGGGGAACAACAGGTCAATGGCAGGCATGTGAGGGACCTTTCCGGAGCGGCGTCATGAAGCGAGGTGTGCTGAAGGCGGTACGAAACGTGCGGGCGGAAATCGGCGGCATGGCGTTCACCCCGTCTGCAACGTGAGCGCGGGCGTGTAGCCACCTGAGCCGGTGCGCTCGTAGGCCACGACCGGCCCCACGGCGTTGAGCCGCTGACCCAGGAACAGGCAGCACGCCGCGGGGGCATAGAGGATGAGATGCGTGACCGCCGTGCGCAGTTCGTTGCGTGCGCGCCGGAGCTGTTCGCGCGCCTGGACGGCGAACGCCTCCGCGTCCGCAGCCGAGCCGACGGCGCCGTCATGAGGCCCCTCCTCCGGCTCCAGGTAGAGCACGGCGCGGAAGTTCCCCGGCCGCTCGGCCATGAAGCGCTCCACGTCCGCGCGGGCATCCCCCGTCATCTGGAACACCACCAGCAGTCCCGTGGCATCCGCGTGGCCCTCATGCCCGGTGACCCGCAACCTGCGCGGAGACGGCTTCGCGTCCGAGCGCCACAAGAAGGTCTCTCCTCGCGTGGGCTGCTCAACGCGGAAGCGGTAGCCGCCCACCTCCGGGAAGTGGAAGCCCACCGCCAGCACCGTGCTCAGCGGCAGCTTGCCCCGCAGGTCAATCAACGCACCGTCAGGCCGCCTCGACAGCCGCTGTTGCACAGCCAGCAGCGAAGGCAGCAACACGTCCCGCCACACCGACTCCGACGGTACCATCCGCGTGTCGCGGTCAAAGTGAGGCGTCCAGTCCAGTTCCTCAGTGGGAGGCTGCTCCCACTCACGTCGCGCCCACCCATGAATCCAGAGGCTCACGGCGGGCGCGTACTCCCGTGAGGCCAGCAGTCCCCATGCGCGAATGGCCTCGCGCAGCGACTCGGGGGTGACGTGCTTCCTGCCGCCGCCGACCTCAATCCACTCCCGAAGCCCGTCCACTGCGATGGCGCGCGGCTGCCGTCCCATGCGCAGGCCAAGCCGCCCCATCCGGTCATCCACCTGCTCTTCCAAGTCGGCGATGCCGCCCACGCCGAGCCGCAAGCGCAAGTCCTTGCAGAACGCCCGCAGCATCTCAGCCGATACACCGAGCCGTTGTTCCCACTCCGCCCAGTGTTTCTTCAGGGCGCCTCGTGGCGGCTGCTCGAAGAACGCATCCGTGAAGCAGTGGTCCCGGCCATGCAGATAGCGGCCCAGGTCCGCCGCCGACGCCCAGTTGCTCAACAGCCAGATTTCGACGGGCCCCTGGGGCCGAAGCAGCAACCAGCTCTCCAGCAGCTTGCGCAGCAAGGAGTTACCCACCCGAGGCGGCGTCACCAGCCCCGCCAGGGAGTAGGTATCCCGGTGGTCGACGTGCCACTTCACCTGCATGTATCGACTGGCCACGCCGGCACCGGGCCGGGCGTGCAGCGTCACGTCATCCGCCGAGCCCGCCTCCGGGTGCTCGACATAGCCGTGCGAGAAGGGACTGCCCGCGTCGAGCAGCCGGAGCAGCTCGTACCAGCTCAACAGATGCTGATAGCGATCGCCCTCCAGGCGAGACGCGCTCTGCTCTCCCATGACGATCCCTCATAGCGACGCCAGGGACGGCGGTGGATACCTCCCCAGGGGTATGGAAGGCGGCGCTCGAAAAGGAAGACGCCAACGCGCGGGACAACCCATCGCGGGCCCGGTGATTTTTCTTCCGCGCGTGGCGGGAGTGTTCCCGACGGCCGCTGAACGTCCTGCGCGAATCTGACTACCTTTCAGGTAGACATCGCCCATTCCGAGGTGCCAGACGGAGGCGCGTTCTTCCTCGAAGAAGGCGGGACATTCGCGCTCGTCCAAGCGTCCCGCCGTGTCATCCCCTTCGAGTAGGTTAGAACCCTGGAGGTTGCCCCGCCGTGTTCCCCCCTGGCTCGTTGGTAATGACGGCAGTGGTGCTCCTGCTGGGCACGGCAGCGCTGGCCCAGACGCCAGACACGAAGCGTTGGCGGCGCATCGAGCGGGCCGTGGCCCTGAGCGCGGGCGCGGGTGAGCCTGTCCAGCGACTCAGGCTGGCGCCCGGTGTCGTGACGACGGTGCTGCTCGACTCGAACGCCGTGCTGGAAGGTGAGCTTCCCGAGGCCCTACGCGGGCTGTTCACCCGGCTGGACGTCACGGGGACGCATCTGCTGCTCCAGCCCGCCGTCGCGATGCCCGCACGGGGCGTTCCGCCGCTGGTGCTGCGCTTCACGGACGCGGCCGCGCCACAACGGATCGTCCTGGAGCTGACCACCGAGGCCAACGTGGTGGACTCAGTCATCGATGTCAGGCGCCACCCCGCCACCGTGACGCAACTGGAGGCTGAACTGGTTGCCCTGCGTGAGCGCAACGCACTGCTGGAGGCACGACTGGCCACGGCGCGTCGGCAGGTGCCACACCCGGGCCTCGCGGGCGCCATTCTTTCTGGCGCCATCGGCATCACGGGAGTTCTCGGCACGTGGATGGATACCCCAGCCAGCGAGGCAGAGCTCAAGGTCCGTCAGCTTGATAGCTATCGCTCCGGCTCGTGGGTAGCGCTCGCGGTGAATCTGGAGAACCCGCCGGGCGAGGCGCCCTGGCAACCGGGCATTGCGCGGCTGACCTCGCTGGACTCGAACGGGCGGCCAACAGGCGAGCCGATGGAGCTGCTCCTGTTGCTGCAGGAGCCGCGTCTGTTGCCTGGCCAGAGCGCGGTCGCCGTCGTGCAGTGGCCCGCCCCCACGCGCCCTCCACCCGCCTACGCGCTGGAGCTTTGGGACACGGGCCGGCGCCGCGGCGTGCGATGGGCGCGACTGAAACCGTAGACGTGCGACAGCCCCGAAGGAATCCGTCATGCGACTGGAGCCAAGCGCATCTTCCCCAGGCCCCCTCGTGATGTCTCCACAGGCCCTGCCTGCCGGCACGCGCGTGGAACGCTGGCGCGTGGAGCGCCGCATCGGAGGCGGCGGCAACGGCACGGTGTACGAAGTGCGCTCGCGCTCCGAAGGCCGCAGCTACGCGCTCAAACTGGCCCACTCCCCCGGCGATCCGCGATTCCAGCGCGAGGCGCGGACGCTGCACCTGCTCCGCCACCCTGGAGTTGTGCGGCTGCAAGCAACGGGGACCTGGCGCGCAGGGACCGCCGCCTACCCATACCTCGTGCTGGAGTACGTGCGAGGCAGCACGCTGTATGACTGGTCTCGGGCGCGCAATCCAACGGCGCGGCACGTCGCCGGCCTGTTGGCGCAGGCCGCGTGGGCCTTGGACGCCGCGCATCGCAGGCAGGTGCTTCACCGCGACTTCAAGGGGGAGAACCTTCGCGTCGAGGAACACGGAAGACTGGTGGTGCTGGACTGGGGCGCATGCTGGCATCCCCGTGCTGCCCCCATCACCTCCGCCGCACGGCTGCCGCCCGGGACCGGGCCCTATCGCAGCCCCCAGGCCATCCTCTGGAGCATGAAGGCTCCACGGCAGACCGCCCGCTCCGAGCACTACCCCTACACGGTGGCGGACGAACTGTATGCGGTGGGCGTCACCTTTCACCGGTTGGTGGTGGAGCAGTATCCGCCGCTCGTCCTGGACAAGGCGCACTCCCCAGTGACCTCCACCACCTTGAGAGCCCTCAACCCGCGTGTGCCCGAGCTGCTCGCACGATGGATTGAGGGACTGCTCGCGTTCACCCCCGAAGCCCGGCCGCGCAGCGCGGGGGACCTCGCCCGGGAAGTCCAACAGGCCCAGGCGCACGCGGGACCGGACTGGGACGTCCCGCTGTTCGATTGGTACGAGGGGCCCTCCACGGCGACACGCACGACACGCGACGAGGACACCTGGGGCTTTGTGGCACCGGGAGAAGAAGCGCCCCTTCTCCATGCGAGGGCCCTACGCGCGGCCCGGGTTCAGCACCATCGAATGGGCCGCTGGCTGCGGCGCCGGGTGTTCTCGGAGGTCCAGACGCAACCTCGCACGGAGCCAGCGAGCCCGCCGGAGCCGAGGCACGAGAGCCGATGGGTGCGAGTCGCTGGAGCCCTGACGTTGGTTGCGTGCATGGCCTGGGGACTGACGCTCGCGGGCCCACCTCATGCCGCCCCCACTCCGTCTCATCCCGTTCAGCAACTGGCGCGGACCGGAGGACCAGCCGACACTGGTTCGCCCGCCACGGCCCTTCCGTTTTCCACCGCCGAGCCGCCATGGCCGGGAGATGCCATGTCCACGACCGAGCCCCACGCGCGCTGTGTCCCCCGACTCCACCGTTACCTGCTGGCAGCATTCACCGCGACCAGTCTCAATGCCTGCGCAGGCACGCAGGTCCGGCCCGAGCCCGCGCGCTGCCCTGCCGAAGCCCTGGAGTCCATGCGTCAACTCGGGCTCGACCTGAGGTCCCGCGGGCACATCCAGCTCGACATCCAGCAGCCGGACGATTCGTACCAAACGAACTACAGCATCGTCGTCAGCGACGGCCCCATCACCAGTCGGCTCGATGGGCCCATCGATCGCCTCCCGGCCAACACGCTCTTGTACGGGCGCATCTGGACGGGCGGGGAGAAAATCCAGGGCCGCTACACACGCGCGCGGACGCCAGACGGCAGCGAGTACCCGGTGTGCTTCATCCTGGGCAACGAGACAGGCATGTCCAAGTACCGGGGCTCACGGCCCGGCCACACCCGCGCGCATCCGTGGTCCAACGCCCAGGTGGTGGACCACTTCCCCTGACGCCGCTCCGGCTCACGGCGGCGCAATCGTCGAAGGCTTCTCGAGGACGCGCGCCTCGTCGCGCAGGCGCAGCTCGTTGCCCGCGGCGGAGAGGACCGCGGCGACAGGCACGGAGAGGAAGGCGCCCGCCACGCCGAAGAGCACGCCCCCGGCGGTGATGGACAGCAGGATGACCACTGGGTGCAGCGGCACCGCGCGCCCCATCACCACGGGCTCCAGGACGTTGCTCTCCAGTTGCTGCACGCCCAGCACCACGGCCAATGCCAGGAGAGCGTCGAGCGGCCCGTTGGTGATGAGCGCCACCAGCACCGCGACCACGCCCGCCAGGGTGGCGCCAATGACGGGAAAGAACCCGCCCACGAAGGTGAGCGCCGCCAGCGGAAGCACGAGCGGCACGCCGATGATGGCCAGGCCCGCGCCAATGCCCACCGCGTCCACCAGCGCGACGATGACGACGCCACGCAAGTAACCGCTGAGTGTTCCCCAGGCGCGCAGGCCCACGGCACGCACCGTGTCACGCCGCGACGGTGACACCCGAGCCAGCACCCAGCCACCGAGTCGCTCGGTGTCCTTCACGAAGAAGAACAGCAGCGTCACCGTCAGCAGCCCGCCCGCCACGGCCTGCGCGGCGAAGTTGGCGCCCGCGAGGACGCCGGTGGTGATGCGGCCCAGGTTCGATTTCAAGAAGCCGAGCCCCTGCTCGAGCAGGCCGTCGATCTGCTCCCGGGACACGGGGAGCTCCTGCGTCACCCATCCGACGAGGCCCTCCAATCCCGCCCGCACGTTCGAGCCCGCCGCGCTGACCTGCTGGACGATGCGGGGCACGAGCAGGAACACCCCAGCCGCCCCCACCAGGAGCAGCACCAGCAGCGCCAGCAGCGTCGCGAGCGCCCGGGGCACCCGGTGGGCGGACAGCCACCGGACGGGCGGATACAGCAACGTCGCCAGCAGCAGCGCCGCCACTGTCGGCAGGACGATGAGGTAGAGCCGCGCCAGCAGCAGCACGAGCGCCACCACCGCGGCCGCGACCACGAGCAGCTTGCCGCTGAACAGCGCGCAGCGCGTGAGCCAGGAGGCAGAGGGCGGTTCCAGGGTGGTCATACGTCGTGCGCACCCTATGCACGAAGCGGCGCATGGCACCGGGAGGCCACCTGACGATGTGGCCTCATGAACGGACGCGGTGGGCGCGCGGCGGGAATCCAACGGATGGCCAGGGCGGCCCGTCCCTCAATGGCGCGCCCCGAGGAAACTCAAGGCACATCCACGGCGCGGAACTGGTGACGGGAGTTCGCGCCCTGATGAGCCCAGTCACCACCCCAAGGCCTCGCCGCGCGCAGGCGTCAACTGGACTTACGGATGCAGATCTTCTTCAGGGTCGCCGCGTAGGTGTCTTCCAAGGCCTTGTCGCTCTTCTTGTCACCGACCAGGACGGTGTACTTCAGCTCGTACTCCGCGTTCATCATGTTGAAGCGGACGCTGCCCGTGTACGTTTTTCCCCGTGGATCCGAGGCGGAATCGCCAGTGGACATGCCCACGCTCCTGGCCCAGGTCCACTTGCTCGCATCACAGCCAGGATGCCGGGAAAGGCTCTTGTTCGTTTCGCCGTAGGGCGTGTAGTCCACGTAGCAGCCCCCGTTCCGGGGGCGGAAGTGGATCCGGCAGTGGAGCTTGATGCCGTGGCCCGTTCCCAGGGCGTCGTTGTTTCGGATGGCGACGCAGTCCGTGGCGGCGTGCGCGCTCTCGGCCTTGATCTTCATGTACTTCTTCTCGAGGCTCACCTGCCCCTTGGCGGGCAGCGCTTCGCAATCCGAGGCGAAGGCCGGACTGACGGCGAGGCACATGACCGCAGTGGCCATCCAGACGTTTCTCATGATTTCGCGTTCCCCTCAGGTCGATTCCCCATGCGTTCACGGCGCCCCCATGGGCGACCGTTTCGACCTGGCTCCACCATCGCGTCGAGATGTTGAGGGAGTGTGGAGAGGCTGCTGAGACGGCTGCGTTGGGGACCCACGCTTCGCGCGCCGGACAGCTCGAACAAGGAGGAACGGGTCGCGCTCCAACGCCTCGCCCAGGACGTCATGCGTGGCTTCGGGTGACCATGCACTGCGCTTTGGGGCCTACCACCCGCCAACGGCCGCCCAGTCCTCGAAGACGTGGACCGGGTCACAGATGGCGTGAAGGCCGGTGCGACCCCTGTTGCCAATCTGGACGCCGTGAAACCGGGTCCCCGCCTCGCGCGCCTTCTCGACCAGGTGGGGGAGGCTGACTGGCACCGGCCACTCGCCGTCACTGACGAAGAGCACGTCCGCCCGCTTCCAGTCCTTCTCTCCGAGGCGCTGGACCACCCTGGCCGTGACCTCGGAGACGTCGCTGCCGCCTTCGAAGGATTGGCCGAGGAACGCCAGCAGTCGCCCGAGGCCGCCCTCGGTCAGCGACAGCTCGAACTCCAGCACCTGCCCCGGACCACTGTAGGCGTAGAGGAAGCACCGGCGCTTCTCCGCGTGGGCAGTCCGAAGTGCCTCCAGCACCAGGGCCTTCCCCACCTGCTCCGGAAGACCGTGCATCGAGCCGGACGTGTCCATGACGGCGATGATGGGACCGCGCCGCGGGCGTGGACTGCGTTGCTCGACGGCCTCTTCGCTGTCACGCTCGACGAGCGTTCGCTCCACTTCGAGCCCTTCGACGCGATACGTGAGCAACGCGCGCTCTGCCCGGCGCGCGTGCCACAGGTAGCGGAGCTTGGGATGCCCGAGGTTGACTGCTTCGACAGGCAGCATTCGCGCCAGCTCTCCGCTCCGCTCGATGCCTCGGGTCTCCGCCGGAACGCGTCTCGTCCAGACCTCGCGACGCTCCTCCTCCAACCGCCTCATCGGGACGAAGACTGTCTCCGCGATGGTCTCTTCGGCGTCGCTCGCATGGAGTCGTCCCAGCGAGCGCACCACTTCGGTGAGCTGCGGCAACTGCTCGACGAGCTCACGAAGACGAACGAGGTCCGTCCACCCCATGTGCCGCAGCACGCCGATGCTCAAGTCCCAGCCGCGCCCCATCAGCTCGCCGAGGTCACCGAACACATCCGAGATCGTCGCCCAGATGCGCGTCCGCTCCTCCCAGCCCGCGAGGAGGTCCGTGTCTTCCTTCGCGGGCCTTTGCGCGACCTCCCGTTCGGCCTGCTGGCGCAGCCGCGCAACCGTGACCTCGTCGAGCTGCTTGGCCTTGCGGGCCTGTCGTTCTCGCTTCGCCGCCTGAGCTTCCTGCCCCTCCATCCGCTGGCGCTCGAGTTGCTCCAACTCGCGGAGGCGCGCGACAACCTCCGCGCGGACCACCAACGCCTGACGCGTGAACGACACGAGCACGTCTCGCAGAAAGGCGTTCACCAGCTCGGGCTGGCCCTTGCAGAAGCGCAAGATGTCCAAGGGCTCGGCGGCGAGCCGCGCGGGAGCGGCGATTCCGGGCAGCGGCCACGTCCCGTCCGGAGGGAGGCGTCCGTCGAGCAAGGCGTCACGCCAGGCGCGAAGGCCACGGACCCGCTCAGCGAGCGTTCCGACAGGAAGCGTGATGAGGTCGGGGAGGAACTGCTCTGGGCAGTCGTCGAGGAACGCGTAGCCCCGCTCCAGGGAGCCCGCGTCAAAGGCCTCTTTCATCACGCTACTTCCTCACGAGGAAGCAGCCCGAAGCCCTGACGGAGCTTCTCGAGGCGTCCCAGCAGTGTGTCCACTTCACGCCGCGTCCCCTCCAGGCTTCGCGCCGCGGGCTCGGCGAAGTCGTCGGTCACCCAGAGGTGCGCGCGGATGTCCGCGTCCAGGCTGGCGATGTGGACGAGCAGTTGCGCCTTGTAGGTCTCGACCTGCTGCCCGAGCGTGGTGAGTTCCTTGAGACAGGCATCCACATGCGCCGCCTTCTGGCGAGTCGGCTCCATGAAAGGCGGAAGGTCTACGGCTTCCATGTGCCAGTTCGCCTGGTTCGTGAGGTAGGCGTCACGGTTTGCCCAACGATCGAACTGTCGAGAGTTACGGGAAGGGTCATGAATCCAGTATGCGTTCAGCTCGCCGCGCGTGAACCCAGCTCCCGCGTTGGTTCGATCCGTGATCTTCGAATTGTGGTACCCAGTCCCGTAGGAGTCAGGATCCTTCGTATAGGCATCGTGAGGTGCGAGGTACAGCGGCTCCCCACCGCGCCTCGCCTGCGCCCTGTATCCCTTGTTGACCGAGGGCTTTCCATCAGGGCCCTTGAACAAGAGGTTCCCCTCCGCGTCGCGCGCTTGGGAGCGGCTGTCCTGGTCCTGCTTGAGCCGGGCCTCCCAAGACACCACGATGCGCGTCAGCCGAGACGGGTCCATCGCCGAGCTCGCGCCGGCCCTCGCCGCGTACCAGTCGTGGACCTTGGCGCGCTGCTCGGGCTCGCTCCACAGGCAGTGCTGAAGCAGCCAGCAATCCCAGATGGACACCCGGTCCCGGCCGTTCGTGAGGGCCGCCGTCTGGAGGAGCTTCACGATCTTCCGCCAGCGGCGGTCCGACACCTGGATTCCCTCCGCCGTACACCAGTCGCGCAGGTCGGCGAGCAGCGCCACGACGTCGTCGGGCACGGCCACCTCGGTCGCCGCCTGTCGAACCTCCGCCAGGTCCTCGTCGCTCAACCTGAGCTGCCGAGAGAACTCGGCGACCACGTCGCCCCGGAGCTCCAGCAGGGAGGGGAAGCCCGCCTTCGACACAGGTCCGACGTGACAACGGAGCAGGAACCGGTCGAAGAGCGCGTCGAGCTCCTCCCCTTCGGGGAGCTCGTTGCTCGCGCCCACCACGGAGATCAGCGGGGTGGGCTCGCGGCGCTTTCCGTTGTCGAACTCGCGCTCGTTGAGCAACGCGAGGAGCGCGTTGAGGATGGCGCTGTTCGCCTTGAAGATTTCATCGAGGAAGGCAACGGACGCCTTGGGGAGGTACGCCTCCGTGAGGCGCTCGTAGCGGTCCTCCTCCAGACCCTTGATGGACAGGGGCCCGAAGAGCTCCTCCGGCACCGTGAACCGCGTTAGCAGGCGCTCGAAGTAGGTGGCCGGATGGAAGGCCAGATGCAGGCGCCTGGCGACCAGGCTCTTCGCCGTCCCGGGCGGCCCGATGAGCAGCAGGTGCTCACCCGCGAGCGCGGCGAGCAGCGCGAGCCGGACCGGCACGTCTCGCTCGACGAGCCCGGTCAGCAGCGCATCGCGGAGCGCCTCGATGCGAGCGGTGAGGTCAGACGGCAGTTTCTTCTTCAAGGGTTCAGCCATGGCGTCTCCGTTCAGCGAATCGGCGCTGTTCAGACAGACGTCACGAACGGCCCGGCGCCATCGGTCGCCACGGAAAAAACTTGAAAGCACTGAGACGTGGCCGATCGAGATCCGAGCCATGCACAGGGAGAGACCCGAAGCGGCCCAGCAGCGGACGTCCCTCCAGTGCTCGCACTGGGGAAGTCAGTCGCGCAGCTTCCACCGGGCGAAGAACCCACGGCGTCGGGCTTACCGCCCACGCAGGGCCGCGAAGCGAGCGGCGAACCCGACCAGGTCTTCATCACGCATGGCCAGCTTCCAGATGTGAGCAACGCCTTCCGACATCACGGCGAGCGGGACGCCCAATCCGCTCAACCACTACGGCGTCGCCCTTGAGTGCCCAACGCCTTCCGACATCACGGCGAGCGGGCCATGTCTGGCAGGACCAGAACGGCGGAACCGACTAGTGCTCAACGCCTCCCGGCATCACGGCAAGCGAGCCCATCTTCAACACCCCGTTCAAATACACGCTCGAGTTCCCAACGCCTTCCGGCATCACAGCGAGCGGGACAAGCTGATGCTCAAGCTGGCCAGCCAGTACGTAAGTACGTGCTCAACGCCTTCCGGCATCACGGCGAGCGGGACCGCAAAAAGCCGACCAAAAACAACCGTCAACGACAAGTGCGCAACGCCTTCCGACATCATGGCGAGTGGGACGAGGCCTCCGACGCCAACGGCGTTTCCTCCCAGGTCGTGTGCTCAACGCCTTCTGGCATCACGGCGAGTGGGACTGGGCAATGAAACCACGGGACTGCGCAAGCCGTAGTGCTCAACGCCTTCCGGCATCACGGCGAGCAGTACTCAACACGAAGCCCAAGGCCGCAATCAAGAGGCTGTGCTCAACGCCTTCCGGCATCACGGCGAGCAGTACAACGGGTCATTCATCGTCATCACCATAGTCGCAGACTTGTGCTCAACGCCTTCCGGCATCACGGCGAGCAGTACTCATCACGGGGGAGATCGGCACCATCAACCAGTTCCGGTGCTCAACGCCTTCCGGCATCACGGCGAGCGGGACGTGCGCGTGCTGTGCATGCAGGGACGGGTGGCACAGTGCTCAACGCCTTCCGGCATCACGGCGAGCGGGACTTCTCATGGAGCCCCACCACGGCAACTGGCAGCACCCGAAGTGCTCAACGCCTTCCGGCATCACGGCGAGCGGGACAAGATGATCTTCCTCGACCAGCCGTGGTCCCCTGCGCAGTGCTCAACGCCTTCCGGCATCACGGCGAGCGGGACTCCCTCTCCGTGGCCCCCGGGGAAATCGTCACGGGCACGTGCTCAACGCCTTCCGGCATCACGGCGAGCGGGACGCAGTTTCATCCGGCCGACTGACAGGGACAGTTACGTGCTCAACGCCTTCCGGCATCACGGCGAGCGGGACCGGAATCATCGCCGCGCACAACGTCGAAGCCATTTGGCAGTGCTCAACGCCTTCCGGCATCACGGCGAGCAGGACAGCTCAAACGGCTGTTTCAGACGTCGGACCTCCAGCAGTGCTCAACGCCTTCCGGCATCACGGCGAGCAGTACGGGGCGCCTCCCTGGAGTCCGACGTCACGGCGTACAAGAGTGCTCAACGCCTTCCGGCATCACGGCGAGCAGTACGCGCGTGGGCCCTTACGAGCCCGCCCCAGAACAGTGCTCAACGCCTTCCGGCATCACGGCGAGCAGTACCCGGCTTGGATCCCAGACCCGAGTGAGACAGTAGCGGGTGCTCAACGCCTTCCGGCATCACGGCGAGCAGTACGGCCCTAGCGGCACCACTACGCCTAAGGAGTTCATGGCGTGCTCAACGCCTTCCGGCATCACGGCGAGCAGTACATGGGGATGGGGGATTGAAGCTGGGCAGGGTGATGGGCCGGTGCTCAACGCCTTCCGGCATCACGGCGAGCAGTACTCAACACGAAGTCCAAGGCCGCAATCAAGAGGCTGTGCTCAACGCCTTCCGGCATCACGGCGAGCAGTACAACGGGTCATTCATCGTCATCACCATAGTCGCAGACTTGTGCTCAACGCCTTCCGGCATCACGGCGAGCAGTACTCATCACGGGGGAGATCGGCACCATCAACCAGTTCCGGTGCTCAACGCCTTCCGGCATCACGGCGAGCAGTACAGCGGGACGACGAGATGGTGGGGAAGACTCCAACCAAGTGCTCAACGCCTTCCGGCATCACGGCGAGCAGTACTCAAGAGGTAGCCGATGGCGCTCAACGCAAAAGGTGCTCAACGCCTTCCGGTATCACGGCGAGCAGTACCATGATGGTGTTTGCGGCCTGAAGTCCCTGCAAGTGCTCAACGCCTTCCGGCATCACGGCGAGCAGTACTGGGCCTGTTCGACGCGCGCCCGGTTCCGCCGGTGCGGTGCTCAACGCCTTCCGGCATCACGGCGAGCAGTACAACGGCACGGCCAGATCAAGGCAGGGCGAACCCCCGTGTGCTCAACGCCTTCCGGCATCACGGCGAGCAGTACCAGCCGCTTCAACTCCTGCATGTCTGTGTCAACGTGCTCAACGCCTTCCGGCATCACGGCGAGCAGTACTACTCACCGAGGGGCACTTCTCGGCCGCTCACGCGGTGCTCAACGCCTTCCGGCATCACGGCGAGCAGTACCGGTGCGCGTTGTCGCGTATCGCGCCGATGGTCAGTGCTCAACGCCTTCCGGCATCACGGCGAGCAGTACTGGCTTTGAATCCACACCTCATACTCGCGACCTCCGGTGCTCAACGCCTTCCGGCATCACGGCGAGCAGTACGATTAACGAACTGCTGCGCGAGATGGGAGTGACGCGTGCTCAACGCCTTCCGGCATCACGGCGAGCAGTACGGTGGCGCGGGGACGGCGGAGTTCTCCGTCGTCAAGTGCTCAACGCCTTCCGGCATCACGGCGAGCAGTACTGACGCATCCCGCCACACCGGCCCCGCCGGATTCGAGTGCTCAACGCCTTCCGGCATCACGGCGAGCAGTACCCAGTCCAACCTGCGTTGCTCATTCGTCCGCCCTCACGGTGCTCAACGCCTTCCGGCATCACGGCGAGCAGTACCGCGACGCCTTCGAGTACGCGCGCTCGGGATTCATGTGCTCAACGCCTTCCGGCATCATGGCGAGCAGTACCAGCCATCCTGTGACCGCGCTGGCATCGCCCGGCCCGTGCTCAACGCCTTCCGGCATCACGGCGAGCAGTACAGGCCAGCTACACGGATTGGGGCGGCCCCGTCGGGTGCTCAACGCCTTCCGGCATCACGGCGAGCAGTACTCTGAGCATCGTGCTGGCGATTGCGCCGGTCATGTGCTCAACGCCTTCCGGCATCACGGCGAGCAGTACACGGCGAATCGTTGTCGCCCATCGCGTGAATCCGGTGCTCAACGCCTTCCGGCATCACGGCGAGCAGTACGGTGGCGAGCGTGAGGGCAAGGCGGGCATGGAGCGGGTGCTCAACGCCTTCCGGCATCACGGCGAGCAGTACAAGCGACGCGGTTTGAAGGAGCTGGCCAAGTACCCCAAGTGCTCAACGCCTTCCGGCATCACGGCGAGCAGTACTAGGGGTTACTTACCACCCCTAGTGGGCCCTCCAAGCTGTGCTCAACGCCTTCCGGCATCACGGCGAGCAGTACCATCTCCAAGAAGAGCAAGACGACCTATGCGAAGTGGTGGTGCTCAACGCCTTCCGGCATCACGGCGAGCAGTACCCGGAAGCGGTAGCACGACGTTCCGGGTGACGCGGTGCTCAACGCCTTCCGGCATCACGGCGAGCAGTACGGGCGCCTTTGCCCACGGGGAGACCAACAAGTGAGGTGCTCAACGCCTTCCGGCATCACGGCGAGCAGTACGCGGATGGGGCCTCATCCTCGAGGCACTGCGCCTGTGCTCAACGCCTTCCGGCATCACGGCGAGCAGTACGTTGGTTACTGCCTCCTTTCCCTACACAGAAGGAGAGTGCTCAACGCCTTCCGGCATCACGGCGAGCAGTACACACCCCAATCACTCTCACACGGGGCTGGAGACGACGTGCTCAACGCCTTCCGGCATCACGGCGAGCAGTACCTGGGCAAGGGGTGCACCTGGGGCGTCGGCCTGGATTGGTGCTCAACGCCTTCCGGCATCACGGCGAGCAGTACGCCACGTTCGTGGACTCGGACACGGTGCTGTCACGGTGCTCAACGCCTTCCGGCATCACGGCGAGCAGTACCCGTCACCCGCCCGAACTGCTCTCGGAGCCCGGAGAGTGCTCAACGCCTTCCGGCATCACGGCGAGCAGTACGATACCCGCCCTTCGTCGGAACCCTGGAGGAATTTTGGTGCTCAACGCCTTCCGGCATCACGGCGAGCAGTACAAGGTGAAGCTGGTGGAGCACACGCCCACTCCCTGGTGCTCAACGCCTTCCGGCATCACGGCGAGCAGTACTTTGGAACAGTGGGCCAATGCTTCTGCAAGACGCGTCGCGGTGCTCAACGCCTTCCGGCATCACGGCGAGCAGTACGGACCCGGCCACCGCGAATCATCCGGTCCGCGTCCTCCAGGTGCTCAACGCCTTCCGGCATCACGGCGAGCAGTACTAGGGCCCCCTGGCCGGCGGGTACACGACTACGGCGTGCTCAACGCCTTCCGGCATCACGGCGAGCAGTACCATGGAGTTCAACAAGAACACCGCGCTGCACTGCCTGTGCTCAACGCCTTCCGGCATCACGGCGAGCAGTACAGCCCGTCTGAATCTCCCAACAGTTCCGCCAACTTACCACCCCACTTTTCAAGCACCTCCCACGCTTTCGCCCAGGTTGTGGCTCCCGGACCCTACCCAGGAATCCGAACCACCTGAGATCACTCAGCTTTTCATCAATCATGCACCTATTCACCTATCAAAGAGCCTCAACCCCACGAAACAACAGGGGAAATCGTCCACTTCGGGGGTGCGGGCCTCCGCCACGGCGAGGTGCTTGAATATCATCCAGCATACAACTCCCCCGCGCCCCCCGCCGGGCGGAGTCCTGCAAGGCCCCTGCCCAGCCGACAATCCGCTCACGCGGCGTTCGCGAGCTCCCCACGAGGCGGGGCACCCCGAGCCACGGGCCGTGGCGGCAGAAACAAGCCACAGCCCATCAGGTGCAGCGCATCCTCCGCAGCGCGCTCACCGCGCAGCGTGAAGACGCCCAGGTCCGCGCGCGCGTGCAACGAAGGCACCCTGGCGCAGAGCGCGGAGAAGAACGCGGAGCCATGTCCCAGCGGCACCGGCCCCCCTCACGGGATGGAGCAGATCCATGGAAATCATCGGCGTCCCTCCTCGGCCGCGCCCATCCGGACGAGCAGCGCGTCCCTGCGCGCCTCGAGCTTGGGGCTCTTGACGAGCGACCGCAGCGCCCTGGCCCCAGCGTCGCGAGCCTCGGGGGACAGGGAGACCAGCCGCGACAGCCACTCCGCCTCGAAAACAGCCAACACCTGCTTCTGCTCCAGCTTGTCCGCGCGCCGGGCCTCCACCCACGCCAGGAACTCCGTCAGCGCCGGCGAGGTGCGAACGGGACGCCTCGGTGACTGGATGGCGTAGGGCCCTTCCCGCACGAGCCTGCCGTACCCCGCCGCCGTCTTCCCGCCCACGCCCCAGTAGCGCAGCGCCTCGTCCAGCCGCCGCGCGGTCCACGCCAGGAAGTCCTCCGCCTGCGCGTCCGCCTCCGTGCCCGGCGCCAGGCTCAGTGCCATGAGGAACCGGCCTCCGGGGCGCACCGACAAGAAGGCCACGGGGTTGGGCGGCTCGTAATCGCTCGGCCACTCGGCCTTGCCGCCATACCAGCCGGAGTGATGGACCGTGAGCACGTCCCGGGCCAGGAACGACGGCGCGCGGTCCAGTCCCGTGGCGCGCGAGCACGGCACCCACTGCGCGTCATGGAAGATGACTTCGCCCGCGTGGGCCTGCTCCGGCGCGCCGTCCTCCCCTGCCGCGCCAAAGAGCCTCCGGCGCTCCTCCGCCGCGCCATCGCCATACACCGCGCGCAGGTAGCCCGCGAGCACGCCCTTCAGCGACGAGCCCGGCACCACGGGCACACCCCACGTATGGTGCAGCGTCAGCCCCACCCCGGTGGGTGAAGCGTTGCCATGCCCCACCAGCAGGCGGCTCTCCGCGCGCGCCGTGAAGGTCGCCGTATGGGACTGCCGAAGCGCGTCCTCCCAGCGATTGAACGCTTCCGCGTAGTCGTCCGGCTCGGGGTGCGCCTCCAGGCGGGACAGCCACTGCTCCCAGGGGCCGTCCTGTCCGTCGCGCTTCTTCTCCGGGGCATAGCGCTCGTACACGAGCCCCGCGTGCGCGTTCTTCCCGATGGTTCCCGCCACCCGGAGCAGGTCATCACGCATGGCCGTGCTCCTCCGAGGGGAAGGTGGCCTGCACCGCGCGGCGGAACCACACCAGCAGCCGGAGCGACTCCCGCGTGGCCAACATGTACGCGTCCAACTCCAGCGCGCGCACCGCGCCCGGCAGGTTCTTCTTCTCCTTCAAGTCCCGCGCGGACAGCCCCGGGAGCCGCGCACGCTCCAGGCACCACGTCAGGTCCTCCAGCAAGCGCTGGGCAGCGTCGTTGCTCCCGACCTCCCGCTCCAGGAAGGCGAGCGCCGCCGCCAGCCCGTCGCGCAGCACCGCGGCGCCCAGGCCATTCACCCGGGGCTTGTAGTCCGCGCGCAGCGCCTGGCCCTCGACCTTCCGCACCCGCGCATAGGCATCGAGCGCGCGCTGCTGCTCCCGCGTCGGGCCCGTCATCGCCCACCTCGCGCAGCCGGAGCACACCACGTCAGCAACCGGCAACGCCCTCGCCCCACGGTGGCCTTGCCTCCCAATTGAAGCACCGTGCCCTCGCCACCGAACGCCGCATCCAGCACCGCGTCCGCCGCCAGCTTGCGCGGCGCCGGGTTGAAGGTGCCCGTAGCCCCCATCACCCCCACGAGCAGCGTCTCCGCGGGCAGGCTCTCCTCCGTCCAGAGTTGCCCCTTGGCCGCGGTGCCCGTGTCCGGGTCGATGCTCACGCGCGTGTCCACCTGCGTGGCCGTCTCCCAGAGAAAGGACATCGTCTCGTCATCCACCAGTACCAGCCGCTTCGTCAGCAGCGCGCGCTCTGCATCCGGCAGCATCCCGGCCAACCCCTGGGCCCAGGCGTCCAGGGCCGCGTCGTCCTCCAGCGACACCGGCAGGTCCAGGTCCTCCAAGTACACGCGAGGCTCCGCCGTGCCAGCGCCGTAAACGACGGCGCTGGTCTTCACGGAGGCCACGCGCGCGCAGCGCCGGGTCAGAGGCTCCACCTTCGGCCAGGCGCCCTCCTCCCCACCCAAGTCCCGCCGCGCGAGCGCGAGCAGCATGGGCGAGGTCACCAACGCGAAGGTGCCCACGAAGCTGCGCACCGGCAGGGCGAGCAGCCGCGCGTCGCCCACCACCAGAGCGCCAGCGTATTCCCCGGGCTCGTCGCCCTCCGGGCCCGCCTTCGCCCGCCGAGGCCCGAAGACGGCGTCGTGCAGGCCACTCGCGTCGCTCGACTTGTCACGAGGCCGCCGCAGCTCGCGCAGCACGCCCTTGAGGGACGAGCCCGGAACGAAGGGGATGCCCGTGGCCTTCAGCCGCGCCAGGGGCAGGTCGATGACGCCCACGCTCTGTCCGGTGCCGACGTGCAGCGGTGACAGCGCGTGAAGAAGATAGGGTCGGCTCTCCATGCTCAGGCTCCTTGTCCGTGACGGGGCGGTTGCCACACGCCGGGCAGCACCTGCCCCAGCGCCTCCGCGTGGCCGCCGCCCCAGGAGGCCAGCCACAGCTTGCACAGCTCATCGGCGGTGAAGTCCTCGCCGCCGAGCTTCTCGAAGAAGTAGACGGCGCCCGCAGGCACCCACTGCCGTGTTTCGCGGGGCTGGCGCCGCACCATGTCCCAGCCCGACACCTCCAACGGCCGGGGCACCAGCGCGGCGCGCAGCACCACGGGTGCATCGATGCACGGCAGCCGGCCCACATAGCGCGGCGGCGCCCCGGCCACGCGCTCGAAGTCGTCCGGCAACCACCCGCGATGGAACTCCGCGGGCGTGGCCAGCACCAGGCGCAGGCCGCGCGTCGCCCGAGCCAACCCCTCCGGCGCGACGAAGAGGTTTGAGTCCAACCGCTCCACGTCCGACAGGCGGCGCCGTCCGCCCAGCCCCAACGGGCCGTGAGGCAGTCCCTTCGCCGGGTCCGGCCACGCGCAGGACACGCCGAGCGCCCACTCCTCCAGCGTGAGGTGCCCCGCGTCCCTCGACTGGACGCGCAGCCACTCCACGACCTCGCGGGAGTGGAGCATCGAGTCCTGCGACGCCTGCGTCTCCACGTCGATGGCCAGGTGGATGTCCGTGCGCGGCGGCGGCGTCTCCCGCTCCGGCACAAGCGAGTCCGACGCGCCGCTCAGCCACGCCACCATCGTGGCCTCCGGCCAGAACAGGGGCTGCGCCAGGGGCTTGCCGCGCGCGCTCCGGCGAGGGTGCCACAGCGCCTCGCGGGCGTCGTCCTCGTCCGGCCCCAGCGTCGCGGCGCCGCCGGGGTGAGGCTCCAGGCGCACCAGCCGCTCCGTGCCCGCCTCGTCGAGGACACGCACCGCGTCGGCGGGAACGGGCCACATCCGATGGGCCCGCGTGAAGACCGGCTCGCCCAGCGCGCGGCGCAGCGCGATGAAGCGCCGGAGCACCACCCGCGCGGAGTCACGCTCCCACGTCTCCGGGGACAGCGTGATGCCCTGGTCAGCCATGCGCTCATGGCCCCAGGCGGCGCGCAGGGCGCCTCTCACGGTGGTGGGCAAGGGCCACGGCAACGAGTACCCACGCCCCACCTCCGAGGTGTACCAACCCCGCCCGTCCTTGGCCGACAGCCCGTCGCGCGGCAGCAGCGCGAAGCACGCGTCACTCATCTCGCACCTTCCTTGTCCTGTGCTGAAGCAAGCCCGCGTCCCGCGCGCGCGAAGGTGTCAGCGACCAGCAGCCGTGACGCCCAGCGCTCCAGGGCGTCCTGCGGCGCCGTGGCCGAGGACAGCTCGAGCCCCACGTCCGCCGGGGTGAGCGGCTTGGGCGCGCGGCCCGCCTCGGCCCGGGCGAGGATGCGCCCGGCCTCGTCCCGCAACACCTCGGCCAGCTCGGGCGCCGAGGCGGAGCCAGGGGGGAAGCGGCGCGCGAGGGCCGCCACCTCGTGAACCTTGCCCAACGGGAGCGGCAGGGTGTCCCGCGTGAGCAACGCCATGTCCGACTCCAAGCGCGCCACCGGGTCGGTGCCCCAAGGCGCAGTCCACAGCCGCTCCCGGCCGGCGTGCTTCGCTACGAGGATGGCCAGCGCGTCGCGGCCCGCCTTCTTCGCGGCGGTCTCCGCGCGGCGCCCCAGGGTCAACAGTTCGCCCAGGCTCTCCAGCACATGGCCGATGCCCAGCCCCACCGAGAGCGTGGGCACCTCGGCGCCCGTGCCCGTGAGCGCGCTCTCCAATGACGCACGGAAGGCAACCGCCAGCGCCCGGGCGCACGCGGGCGCGTCCATGGGCGTGACGAAGGCGAGCACGTCGTCCCCACCCGCGTAGACGAGCACACCCCGGTGCTCCACCTCGACGATGGCCCGCGCCTTCCGAGTGAAGTCCGCGAGCGCCTGGGAGACGCGCTGGTGCGCCAGGTGTCCGTCGGACCGCTTGGCGAGCGACTCCAGCGCGAGCCCCATCCGGTCCCCGTCCGCCACCAGGCACGCCACGTAGGGGAAGGGCTCCGCGTCCGCGCCCATGGCGTCCCGCAGCGGCGCCACGAACTCACTGCCGAAGCGGGCGGCGGCCTGGCGGGGTTCGGGGATGGCGTACTCCTCGAAGTACGGCTGCCAGCGCTCGGGGAGCAGCAACTGGCCGTCGAAGGGGAAGGACTCCACCCAGGGGCGCTGCCTCACGCTCACGGACTGGAAGCCCCGCGCCTCGCACGCGGCGCTGAGCCGAGCGAGCAGCTCCGGGTGCCGCGTCCCCGCCACCTGGAGCCAGGCCGCCAACCCGATGGAAGGCACGGGCACGAACTGTCCTGGCTGGCCTCCCGCGCGCTTGAGCACCCCGAGCGCATCCAGCTCCTCTCGCAGGCCAATGCGGAAGTGTCGCCAGAGGTGGCCCGTCTGACGCTCGCGCCGCAGCAGTGACGGACGAGCGCCGTCGAGGCTCGACTTGTGCGTTCCCTCCGGTGGCCGCTGCTTCCACGGCGCGAACTCGCGCAGGCCCCGCCGGGACTCCAGGGCACGATCGGCCTCCGCCAGCGCGTCGGCGTAGCCCGTGGGCGCGTCCTCCACCAGAGCCCAAGCGGCGTGGACCTCCAGGAAGGTGTCCAGTTGCTCCGCGGCCAGCGCCTCCGCGCCCGGGATGAGCATGCACCGACACTTGTCGAAGACGCGCCCCCACTCGGCCCGCAGCCGGGACTTCGCCGCCTCCCGGGCGCGCCGGGCCACCTGCTCCGGCGCGTCCTCCACCAGGGCGACGACCTTGTTGGCCACCCCGGCGCGCGCGTCCCGCGCCTGGTCCGGGTGAGGGAAGACGAGCGTGGCCTTGGACTCCAGCAGGGAGGCCGCCATGGCCCGGGCCAGGTTCGACAAGACCTGGCTGCCGTACCAGAGGTCCCGCGTGCGGCGAGCCTGCGCGATGTAGCCCTGCACCGGGCCCACCTTGAGAACGAGGACGTGTTTCATGGGCTCACGCTTCCTGCGCCTTGCGGGTTTCCTTCAGCCACAGGAAGAAGGCGTCGCGCAGGTTGTCCGCGCGCTGGAGTGACTTGAAGAGGGGCTGGTCGTCCTGGGCGCGAAACGCGAGCGCGAAGGGCACGCGGGTGCGCGGGTCGGACTCCTTGAACTGCGTCATGACGACATGGCCTCCGCTGGGTGTCCCACGCTCCAGCCACAACGCGATGGGCTCGAAGCGGCCATCCGCGAGCGGCAAGGCCTTGACGATGAGCGGCGATGCGAGCCGGTCCATCTGCTCCCACCGATTCCCCACTTGCCGCGCCCACTGGAGCTGGACGTCGTCTGGCTCCTTGGGCTGGTAGTCGCCTCCCTCTCGCCGCTTCTGCTGGAAATGAAAGACAATGGGCAGCCCGAAGCCAGCGCGCGGCCAGGCCGGCGTCGCCGAGTGCTGTGGGCGCGGGGCGTGGACTTCTGGATAGGCATTGCCCGCGCGTCTGGATTGCCGGGACGGCCGCGCGAAACGGCGAATCTTGTCGGCCTCGGGCCAGTTGGAGCGGCCCGCGCGCTTCCCCTCGCCAGGGCTCCGCGCCACGCCCAACAGCTCGGCGTCTCCAGAGGAAGCAGGCTGCGTGCCTTGACGAAAGTCACGCAACCAGCCCAGCGCGGCGAGCCAGGCCTTTTCGCCGTCGCGTTGCCGCGTGCTCGCGCCTCCCTGGAGGAGCCGCGCACCCCTGAGCAAGGGCATGTCACAGGGATGCTCCGCCAGTTCGGGAGCAAAGAGCGGCACGTCTCCGAAGAGGCGCCTCAACGAAGCCCGGTCCGCTGAAGCGGGCAACCATTGCGCGATGTCGGGGGCCGAGGGCTCCAGACATACGGAGCCACAGCCGCGCCGGCCTCGCGAACCATACCCCCCGAACAGAATCCAGGCGCGGACCGCGTTGCGAACCTGCGCCATGGCGTCACCTTCGGGCGCGGTCACCTCCAGGTTGAATCGGAGCCCCGGCTTCCAGCGAGGGACATCCGCCTCCTCCTTCCCGTTGCGAGCCGGCCACAGCGCATAGGCGGGCGGGGCACCGAGGTCGATCTTCCCTGTGTCCGCGCCAGCGGGCTGGACCTCCGTCACCCGGAGTTCAACCAAGGAGCGCACGGCTCCTTCAGGTGCGCCGGTGGGGCCCTTGACCTTGGACGCCCGCCCCATACCGCCCCAGAGCTGGCGCTCCCGAAGCGCCAGCTCCTCCGCGCCCGAGGCGCCCCGCGTGACGTAGGCATGGCCATACAGCGCGCGCCACCAAAAGCGCAGATGTCCGCGCATGGTGGGGACGCGGATGATGTCCACGGAAGGAAGCTCAGGGCTCCGCGCCACTGGCCCGCCGCCCAGGATGGGCGTGAAGGTCTTCAGCGCCAGTGAGAAGGACTCCAACCTCGGCGCCGAGGCGGAGCGCCGTCGCAAGTGGCTGGCTTCGATTGAAGGAGGTTCAGGCAGGTCCAGCGAGGGCATGACGACCCCTTGGTGAGGAGAGGGCACAGGCAATTCCGGCTACCGAGCGGTGACGTTTGACGCGTCGACGAGCAGGTCCGGGCACTTGTCGAAGAGCCGCTCGAACAGCAGTCGCACGCGCTCTCGCAGGTCCTTGCGCGGCGGGAGCTCCCATTCGCGAAGCGTCGTGAGCAAGTCCTCGACCCAGGCCCTGTCATTGTCCAGGCGCACCAACCGGTGGCGGAAGTAGAGCGCCAACATCACCGGCTCGCGCACGTCTCCCAGCCTGAGTTCGACGCGCCGCTGGGCGTAGGCCTCGTGGGGGTCCCGGAAGGATGGCAGCCCCACGAGCTCCACCGTCACACGGTCCAACTCGCCCCGCGCAGCCCGCTCCGGCGCGGACGCCGCGAGCACGGAGAGCCGACAGACATGGAACAACCAGATGAGGTAGCGCCGCAACCTGCGCTCCGCGAGGTCTCTCACCGGCCGCTCGGGCTCAAAGACGCGCAGCATCTCCAGTGAGTTCCAGATGATGGCCTCGAGCGTCTTCAGCTCCCCCACGCCCGCCACGGCGCCGCCGTGCATCGCCTTGCGCCACGCCAGCGCCACCTCCAGCCCCACCGCGTCCGCGTCGTAATCCGCGGCCTCCAGGACCAACCCAACCCAGCCAATGCCCCGGTAGTTGTAGGACGTCAGCCCGCCCTGGCGGACGTGGAAGGCCTCATGGATGAGAAACAAGCGCAGGCACTCGTTCCAGTCCTCGCGGGTGTCGAGGCGCTCCTGAAGCGCCCCCAGCCCCAGCAGCAAGTCCCAGCCGAACTTCCACTTCCCTCCGTGGTGCCGGAAGAGCGGCGTGTCGGTGACTGCAGGCTCGTCATCGATTTCGCTCCGCAGATAGCTCCGGCTCCCCAAGTGCTGGACCAAGGCCCCCTGCGCCGGCGCCCGAAGCCAAGAGACCAACTCACCATGAACCCGCCGCACTTCCAGGAGAGTTCGCGTGGCCTTGAGCAGGTCATCAGCGGAGGGAGCTCGCCGAGGAACGGCTCGCCGCGCGCAAATGACATGAACCTCGTCATAGCGCCGGTGGTCTGCACTGAGCTGCAGGAGCACCAGCGGGTGCTGCGTGGTCGGGTTGACGGCTGAGCCCAGCGCCGTGGCCAGGCTCCCGGGGGCGTCCATCGCCAGGAACACGGACTCCGCCCCCTCCAAGTTTTGATGGAGGGAGTTCAACACCTCGCGAAACTGCGCCGCGGCCCGCGCGGCCTGCCCCGGCCCCTGCAACGCCGACGCGGAAGGCCCTTCCAGGGGACGAAGGCACACCGTCGCCAGGATGGAGGACTCGGGCAGCCACGCCGAAATCTTCGACAAGACATTGTCCCGAATCGCGCGTGTCACCTCGACGATGAGCACCACGGGGCCCTTGCCTCCCTGACGGCGCGCGGGGAGCCCCTCCACCTGAAAGAACGGTTCGCTATTGGGCTCAGCCGCGCGGTCGTACCCCAGCGACCAGGAGCCATCCTGCGCCTGCTGATAGACGCGGAGCGGCCGACGCGGCAGCAACGCACCCAGGTCCAGCATGAGCGTCAGCGGCGCGCAGCCGAAGAGGTGAACCGGCAGCGGGTCGAGCCCAAACTCCATCTCCCGCTTTCGCAGCGCCTCCACGAAGCGCGCATGCTCACTGAATGCATCTGTCCACTCATTCGCGGGAAGATTCCGCGCCGACCGCACCCGGTCATGCGGATGCAGCACCACGGAGGCCACATCGCGGTCACCCTCCAGGCCGTGCTGAATCAGCGTGTTCCGGGCCGCGTCATCAGCGACAGCCCGGTCCTGCTCGTAACGCACGATGAGCGCGCGCGTCCTCGGGTTGATGGGGATGTCCTCGCTCCGCATGTCCGCTCCTGGAAAAGGCTCCACCCGAGAGGACGCGAAAAAGGCCCGGGCCCCATCGCGGCGCCGTTCATTTTTCGGGGCCCCGCCGCGCCCAGGACTCAGCGATACCGGTACATCTCCCCGAAGAGCGCGCGGAGCCGCTGATGCGCCTGCTCCGGACGCGCGTCGCGCTCGCTCAGCGCGAGCTGCACGGTCCTGGCCGCGCCCTGGAGCGCGTTGCGCGCGGCCGTCCGCTGCCCGCTGGTCATCCGCGCGTCCACGTCTCCCCCCAGCCCAGCGGGGTCACCGGTTGACCGGTCCACGCGGCCCGCCATGAAGGCGAAGAGCGCTTCGAGCCCCTCCAGGTAGCCGACGGGTGCCCGGGAGAACGCCTCGTAGCCCATCACCTCCAGATGAAACGAGCGCAGGGGGCTGGAGCCATGCTGGCGGTTCCAGTGCTTCACGGCCTTGATGAGCGGCTTGAGCTTCTTGCCCGCCCGCTCGTTTGCCGCGGTGCTCAGGTCCATGTGAATCCGCGGGTTGGTGCGAATCCACCGCCCCGTGTTTCCCTCGGGAATGAGGAATAGCTCCTGCGTGGGGTGCTGGTAGGCGGGGACGACATCGAACTCGATGCCGGACGTCGTGAACTCCAGATGCACCGAGTGCTGCTGGAGGATGGGCAGCTCCTTGTTTGGCCATGTCTCGTGAAGCGCCTGACGCACCCGCTTGAGCGCCGCGTCCGGCGGCTCCGGAGGCGTGGACGATGCCCGCCCCACCACCGTGAAGATGTCAATGTCATGCAGCGGCCGGATGGCGGTGCTCCGGCTGTAGGAGCCCGACAGGAATGACGTCTCACACCCCCCGAGTCTCCGGCTCAGTGCCTCGCGAACCAGGGTTTGCTGCCTGCTGACCTCGTCCCGTTGTCCCTCGGTCAGCTCCAGTGAGCTGATGAACCGCTCCAGTGCCTCGCCGACACTCCACATGATGGCGCCTCCCGCGCTGTCTTCCCCTGAGGACGCTCCCGGCGCGGAAAAGGCATCGCGGCCGGCGTGCTTTCCTGAAGGCAGCGCGGCTCAGCCCAGGCTGGAGGTCAGCGCGAGCACGTCGGAGAGCGGGGGACGCCGTCCCGCCACCTTGTCGAGCATCCGCGCCACCATCGCAACGGTGGCCCCGGGCGCCACACCTTCGAGCCACTGCATCGGCGGGCGCTCCACCACATGCTGGTACATCAGCTCGCGCTCGGCCTCGCCGGGGAACGGCAGCCGCCCGGCGAGCATCTGGAACCAGAGGACGCCCAGGGCATAGACATCCACCCCGGGCCCCACCCACTTGGCGCTCGCCCACTGCTCCGGCGCCATGTAGTGCCGACTCCCCAACAAGGCTTCTTCCGCAGTCGACAGCGGCAAGCGGGAGTCTGTCTCCGCTGGCTCAGCCATCCGCTTGGCGAGCCCGAGGTCCGACAGCCGGACGTCCATCGCTCCCGGGGTGTCACACGCGAGCAGCACGTTCGCGGGCTTCAAGTCCCGGTGGACCCAGCCGCTCGCGTGGAGCAGGGACAGCACCTCCGCGAGCTGGTGGACGACGCGCGCGCAATCAGCTGCCGCGAAGCGCCCCCCCACCGCCGCGAGCCCCTGCTCCAAATCTCGCGGCAGCCACTCCAGGACCAGGTAGGGATGCCGCTCATCGATGAGGCCGAACGCCAGCCCTCGCACCAGGTGCGCGTGCCGCAAGGCCAGCAGCGACTGCGCCTCCTGAAGGAAGCGCGCCACCATCTCCGCGTGAACGCCCCACCGGGCCGCGAGCACCTTGATGGCGACAGACCCTCCGCTGGCGTCGCGGCCCTCGTAGACGTCGCTCGTCGCCCCCACCGCGACCCGGCGCCCGATGCGATATGCCCCCGCCAGGGTTCCTTGCGGCAACATGCCAGACACGCCCCATCAAGTACGGGGAGGGGGCTTGAGCGCACGAAGCCGCGCCACCCAGTCCAAGGCCTCCCGCAGCTCGCTAGCGCATGACGGGAACTCCGCGATGAAGGCCTCCATGTCCAGTCCCGCCTCCCTCCGGCCGAAGTACACCGCCAACGCGGCGCTCACGCCGGTGTCGTCCTGGATGGGACTCGCCTCGCCCCGCATCTGCTGCCGCAGCGTGCTCATGCCCCGTTGCAACAGCGACGACACGGCGGCATGTGACTTCTCCATCCGCCGCGCGGCCTCTTCCACGGTGAGTTCCTCCAACCAGAAGAGCGAGAAGGCCTCACGCTGGTCCGGCGTCAGGAGCGCGAACTTCGTCAGCAGCCTGCGCCAGTCCTCGTGATGGGCGGTGACCTGGCTCGGCGTCCGCTCCTGGGAGGGGACGGCCTCGGACTCCTCTCCAGCGGGTATCATCCCCCCAGGGACGTACTTCGTCTCCCTCGCCTCCGCGCGGATGACGTCCATGGACTGCGTGAAGACAACCTGCTTGAGCCAGGTGACCCACTCCCCCTCCGTCTGGCCACGGAAGGACGCCAGCTTCTCGAAGGCGCGCAGCGCGGATTGCTGGAAGATGTCTGACGGGCGCGTGGCCCCCTGGAGCCCCAGGGCGGGACTCTTGGATGCATGTCGTTCCAACGCCTTCCAGCTCTGGCGAAACAACGCATCCATCGCCGCGTGCTCGCCGGCCCGCGCCCGCTGGAGCAGGTCCTCGAACGACGCCTCATCATCAGTGGAAAGCGGAATCATCACGTCCCCCTCGCTACGGATTCGTTTCTTCACAGGTGAGGGCCTGGAAGCGCACATCCTCCGGGTCCTGCGCCAGGAATCGCCTCACCAGGGTACACCGCCCGTCACGGGATTCCGCACGCGCGGCGTCCAGGCCCAAGGCGGCAGACACCTCCTCGCGCCCCTGAAGCGCGCTGGCGGCCATGAGGGCATAGCGCTTGTTGGGGGGCTCTCCATCCAGCAACACCTGCCCCAGCCGCTGCGCCTCCGCGTAGCGAGCCTCGGCCTCCTGGAGGCGCCCCGCCGCCGCGAGGAGGTGCCCCTCCGCGACCAGGGCCCTCCCCAACGGCCAGAGGTAGAACGCCTCACCGCCCCGGGCCGCGCGCGCGTTCCGCGAAAGCCGTGACGCGCGAGCCACCACCGCCTCGGCCTCCCCCAGCGCACCTTCCTTGACAGCCAACTCGCCGCGCTGCGACAGGACCACCGAGAGCAACGCCTCGTCATAGGGACCGCGGTTCTGGGCGTGCAGCGAGGTGGCGCGGTCCAGGAGCGCCGCGGCCTCGCGGACGCGCCCCTCCGCCCAGCGGAGCTCCGCGAGCTCGGACAGGCTCACCGCGAGGCTGCGCCGGACGTCGGTGGCGTTCTTGCCGACCTGGGGCTGGGCCTCCATGTGCAGCAAGGAGGCCCGCAGGTGCGCATCCGCCCGCGCCCACTGCCCGCGCGCCATGGCGACCTTGCCCAGCTTGGAGTCATTGAGCGCGAGCTGCCATTGCAGGTCGTCATCGGCGAGCCCCGCGACCGTCATGTGGCGGGCCTCGGAGAACCGCCGCTCCGCGTCGGCGAGGGAGCCGGAGTAATAGGCGACGTCCCCCATCCGGTGCGTGACGCGGACGGTCGCCCGTTGGACTGACCGCTGGGCCCGCTCGTCCGGCGACAACGCCCTCAAGGACGCGTCCAACGTCGTGAGCATGGCCCGGCGGACGTCCAGCGTGTGCGCGAGCCGGCTCAGGTCCCAATCCGCATCCGCGGAGATGCCGTCGGCCACCTCGACGAGGTGCTGGAGGTTCTCCTGCGCGTGTCGCCGCGCCTGCTCGGCTCTGACCGCGTAGAAGAGGATGGCCAGGCTCGCGAGCGCCGCCAGCCCCATGAGGAGCCACCGGGCACGGATGCGGCGGCGTGAGAGCCGCTCCGCCGCCCGGAGGAAGTCCTTCGCGCGAGGACTGAGGGCGGGGGCGTCCCAACGGCCCCGCGAGTCGAACCCGCGCCGGTAGTGCTCCAGCAACGTCCCGGTGGGGAGCCCCTCCAGCGGCCTGTGCGCCTGCTCCCACGCATTCGCGACGCCCTCCAGGTCCGACTGCCGCTCCAACAGGACGCGCTCCCGCTCCAGCCAGGACACGAGCGACGGCACCCGGTGCAACAAGGTCTCATGCACCAACTCCACGCGCTGGAGGGACGGGTCGCGCTCTCCGGAGAGCACGACGAGCCGGAGCCCGGACGGCTCCGCCGGGGACTGTCCCAAGGGGATTCCGGACAACCGGTGCAGCACCTGCTCAGCCAAGGCGTCGTCGCCCGCCGCCGCGAGGACGTCCTTCCGGGAACGGGGCCGCCGGGTATCCGCCGTGCCACGCCCCACCTGCACCAGCTCCAGGAGGAGCCACTTCGCGCGCTGCTTGCCCTCCTCCCCCAGCCGCTCCAGCAGCGCCTCCGCGTCGAGGGCCAACGCCCCACCGACGCCCCCCAGCCGCTCGTAGTGCTCGTGCGTCAGCGGCGCGCCACCGCTGAGCATCCACATGCGTTGCAAGGTATGTCCCAGCAGCGGGAGTCGCCCGCCCTCGCTCCGGACATCCTGCACCATCCGCTCGGCGAGCCCCTCGCTGAGCCGCAGCCTCGCGCGGCCCGCCATCCCCTGGACGACCTGCGAGAGGGCCTCGTCCCCCATGGGCAGCAACGGAAAGCGCGCCGCGGCGTGGAGGTGGTGCGGGAGCGAAGGCATCTGCTCGAGCCGGTGGATGAAGTCGCTGCGCAGGCTCGTGAAGAGCCGCAGCGGCGTCTCGGGCGCAGCCAGCGCGGCCGAGAGCAAGGCATCCACTGCCGCCAGTTCGGCGCTGCCCAACGTGAACAACTCCTCCATCGGCTCCAGGACCAGGAGGAGGCGGAACTCGCTGGGTGTATGCTCCGTGACGAAATCGTGGAGCGCGACCGGCCCGCGCCGAAGGGAGGCCTCGAGGGCGTCGCGACGCTCGGTGACACCAACGGCCGCATACGCGGCGACGAGCGCCTCCGCGAGGTGACGCAGCGGCGTGTCGGAAGGCCGCATGGTGGCGATGAGCCACCGCGGCCCCTCCTCGGAGGGCAGCGCCTTCACCCCCGGCAGCAGCGCGGCCTGGATGAGCGAGGACTTCCCGACCCCGCTCGGCCCCTCCAGTTGAACCCAGCGCCGGGTGCCCAGACGCGCCTCCTCCAGGCGTTCCAGCAGCCCGCGCGCCTCCACCTGCCGACCGAAGAAGAGCTCCGCGTGCGCCTCCGTGAAGGGCGCGAGGCCAGGGACCGGGCACTCGTCCGCGTCCAGCGCCCAGGCGCGCTCGAACACGGCGCGGCAACGCGACATGTCGGGGCGTGCCGCGGGTTGTTTCTCCAGCATGTCCGCGATGAACGAGGCAAGCGCGGAGGGCACGGCCGGCGCGAACTGCTTCAAGGGAGGCGGCGGCTCACGCTGATGCGCGGAAATGACCAGCACCGGCTCCTTCGCGTCGAACGGGGGGCGACCCGCGAGCAACTCGAAGAGGACCACTCCCAATGCATAGACATCCGCGGCCCCATCTACCTTCGCGGCGCTCAGGAGCTGCTCCGGGGCCATGTAACGAAACGTCCCGATGAGCGTGGCCTCGTGCGTGTGGACCTGCGTGGCCAGCAGGTCCGCCTGTCCCTCCGGGACCTTGGCGATGCCGAAGTCCAGGAGCTTCACACGATGGTCAGCGGCCAGCGAGGGGTCCGGACACAGGAAGATATTTTCTGGCTTCAAGTCCCGGTGAACGATGCCCTGGGCATGAACGTCCACCATGGTGGCGGCGATCTGCGCGCAGATGGCCAGGGCGGATGACAAGGGAATGCGCGCCCGGGCTTGCATCCATTGCCGGAGCGACTGGCCCTCCAGATACTCCATGGCCAGATAGGCCGTATCGTCGACTTGGTCGCAATCGAGAATGCGGACGACCCCCGCGTGCTTGAGCAGGGCCAGCGCTCGTGCCTCTTGAAGAAAGCGTGCGACGCGCTGTGGCTCCTTCGCCGCGGAAGAGGACAGCACCTTCAAGGCCACCCGGCTGCCTATGCGCTCGTGGTCAGCCGCGAAGACCTGCCCCATGCCACCATTGCCGAGCAGGTGCCGCAAGCGATAGGGCCCAATCTGGGTTGGAGTGGACTGAGTCAAGACTGCGAGAGCCTGCGCCGCATGGGCATTTCCAGTCCAGTCCTTGACACCTCTGGATTCACGCTCAATTCGGAAACAAAGCCAGGGTCTTCCGCGCCCCGCCTGTACTTACGAAGGGAGCCATGTCAGCCCCTACCTTCTTTAGGGTTGCCACACTACGAGCGGCCACCGCCCTGCTTCCCCTCTCTGTCCTGGAATACGCGCGGGGCCCGAACGAATCGCCTGGGCCGAGTCCCGGATCCGTCAGGCACCGAGCCTTTCGACGGAGGAACGCCTAGACTTGCTCGTGGTACTCGGCACGCTGGCATCCCGCCGGTTCGGGCAGGACAGGCTCAGTCAGCACTTGAGGAACATCATGATTGATTCACCGTTCTGGGAAGAGCAGCGCGCAAAAGAGAGAGCCCGCGCGTGGAGCCGGGTGCTGCGGGCCTTCGTGGAAGCCCGTGACCTTCCCCACCCTGCCGACGTCAGTGAGCGCCTGGAGCAACTGGACGCGTCCTCCCTGGAAGCCCTCGTCACCCAGGCCGTGACCGACCCAGACACCGCGGCCACCAAGCTGCGCGCCGTCCTCACCGCACCGAAACACTGACCGAACTCCCCTACTCCTTCACTGCCCCCGCCGTAAGCCCGGACACAATCCGCCGCTGGAACAGCACCGTCAGCGCCACCAGGGGCAGCGTGGCCACCACGGAGGCCGCGGCAATTTCCCCCCAGGGCTCACGGTACTCGCTGGCGAACAGGCTGATGGCCACGGGCACGGTGCGCTTCTCCGGCGTGGAGAGGAACGTCAGCGCATACAGGAACTCATTCCACGCGAAGATGAAGACGAGAATCGCCGTCGTCGCCAGCCCCGGCGCGGCCAAAGGCAGCAGCACCTGCCGGAAGGCCTGGAACGGCGTGCAGCCATCCACGCGCGCCGCGCGGTAGAGCTCGTCGGGCAGCGCGCGGAAGAACGACGTCAGCACCCACAGCGTCAGCGGCAAAGCGAACGTCGCATACGGCAAGGCCAGTCCCACCAGGCTGTCTCGCAGCCCCACCGTGCGCAGAATCAGATACAGCGGACTCACCGTGGCAATCGGCGGGAACATGCTCACCGCCAGCGCCGCGCTCAGCAGCAATCCCTTGCCACGAAACTCCAGCTTCGCCAGGGCGAACGCCGCCGCCGCCCCCACCGTGAGACAGAAGCCCGTGGTCAACGCCGCCACCACCAGCGAGTTCAACACCACGCGCAGGAAGGGCCGGCCCCACAGGACGCTCGCGTAGTTCTCCAGCGTCAGGTGCGAGGGCCACGGCCGGGTCAGCTCGCCATCCGGCCACAGGCTCGTCAGCACCTGCCAGCAGAAGGGCCCCAGGAAGAAGGTCAGGAACGCCACCACCGCCAGCGCGGTGCCCAGCCCCGGCCGCTTCATCGCGCCGCCTCCTCACGCCCCAAGAGCCGCAGCCACACCGCCGCCAGCAACACCACACACAGGAACGTCGCCACCGACAGCGTGCTCCCGTACCCGAAGTCCCCCGAACGCATCAGCGTCTTGTACGCGTAGATGCTCAGCGTCTCCGTCGTGTTCGCCGGCCCTCCCTCCGTCAGCACGTAGATGGCGTCGAACACCCGGAACGCATCCAACGAACGAAACAACAACGCCAACAGCAGCGCCGGCTTGAGCAACGGCAGCGTTATCGAGACAAAGGTCCGCCACGACGAGGCCCCGTCCACCCGCGCCGCCTTGTACAGGTCCTCGGAGATGCCCTGCAGGCCCGCGAGCACCAACAGCGCCACGAAGGGCGTCGTCTTCCACACGTCCACCAGGATGGCCGCGTGCAATGCATACCCGGGTGCCCCCAACCAGTTGATGTCCTGCCCGGGCAACAGCCGGTTGATGACGCCGTACTCGGGGTTGAACATCCACGCCCACAGCCGAGCGCTCACCACGGTGGGAATCGCCCACGGCACCAGCACCGACGCGCGCAGCAGCCCCCTTCCAGGGAACGCCTTCTGAAGCAGCAACGCCAGCGGCACTGCCAGCAACAGCTCCACCGTCACCGCCACGGCCGTGAAGTACGCCGTGTTTCCCAGCGCCGCCCAGAAGCGCGAGTCCCCCAGCAGGTACGCGTAGTTCTCCAGCCCCGTGAAGCGCCGCTCACCAAAGACGAGGATGAAGCGGTGCAGGCTCAGCCACACCGCGGCGAGGATGGGGTACAGCGCCACGCCCCCCAGCACCACCACCGCCGGCGCCACCAGCAGGTACGCCTGTCTCCGCTCCCGCGCCAGCGAGCCCCTTGGATTCATCGCCGCGCCTCCAACGCGCCGCACGAATCCAGGGCGCCACCACCCGCCCTCATCGTGCCAGCACGCCGCCGCCCTCCTCCGCTGGAACGGTGCGTGCTCACGGCCCCTCCCCCGTCAGATGGTCCACCTGCCGCTGCGCGCGCTTCAGCGCGGCCTCGGGCGTGCGCAGCCCGGCAACGGCGGCGGAGAACTCGCTCTGGAGCACATCCGAAATCAGGTTGTAGTACGGCGTCACCGGCCGCGGCTTCGCGCGCTCCACCATGGGCAGCAGCCCGGCGATGAACGGCGCCTCCTCGCGCAGCCGCGCATCCTGGTACACGGCGGGCCGAGGCGGGTTGCGCGCGTAGTTCAGCGCCAGCACCCGGTTGGCCTCCGGGGACGTGAGGTGCGCAATCAGCCGCGCCGCCAGCTTCCGCCGCTCCGGCGACACATGGGCATTC
The DNA here is from genome assembly GCF_006547355.1 of Myxococcus sp. AB036A. Taxonomy (NCBI): domain Bacteria; kingdom Pseudomonadati; phylum Myxococcota; class Myxococcia; order Myxococcales; family Myxococcaceae; genus Myxococcus; species Myxococcus sp. AB036A. Next base: position 59,635 of record NZ_VHLC01000038.1, read on the forward strand.
ACAGCCAACTGCCACCCGCCCAGCGCCCCCGAACCCGGCTCGCCGCTCACCGTCGGCAATGGGGCAATGCCCACCTTGCCGCGAATGGGCGAGTCCGGCTTCTGCGCCTCGCTCCACGCATACGGCCAGTTGCGCATGAACACCGCGCGCCCCTCCTGGAACACCCGGCGCGACTCCTCCTCCGAGAAGCCCGTCACCGTCGCGGGCGACACCCCGCGCTCCACCAGCCCTCGCAGGTATGCGAGCGCTTCGCGCGCGGGCGCGTCATCCAGCAGCACCCGCCCATCCTCCGACAGCGCCCGGCCGCCGTGCCCCCACAGCGCCTCGTACACATTGCAGGACAGACCCTCGTACTGCCGCCCCTGCCACACGTAGCCCTGGAGCCCGGGCGTCTTCGCCATCGCCTCGCGCGCGAAGCGCTCCAGCTCCGCGTAGGTGCGCGGCGCGCGCGGCACCAGGTCCGTGCGGTAGTAGAGCAGCCCCACGTCCAGGTACCAGGGCACCGCGTACGTGCGCCCCTCCACCACCACGGCCTCCACGGGGCCAGGGAAGAAGTCCTCGCGCAGTCGCTCGGGCGGGAACTCCGCGGACAGGTCGGCAATCCACCCAGCGCGCGCGAACTCGGGCACCCAGACGACGTCCGCCACCAGCACGTCGAAGTCCCGCGCCCCGCCCTCCAGCGACGTGAGGAAGAACTGGTGCGCCAGGTCAGACGCGTTGGGCAGCGCCTCCGTCACGAGCTCCACCCCTGGATTCTCCCGCTCGAAGCGCGCCAGCAGCTCGCGGAACGGCTCCGGCGGCCCCCACAGCGGCTGATACTTGAAGACCAGCCGCGTGCGGCCCCCGGCCTCGCCCGCCGCGTCCTGCCGCCGGCAGCCCCAGACGCCCAGGCCCACGACGAGGCCCAGCGCGAGCACGATGGAGGAGACGCGTCTCATGCGCGGGCATGACTCCAGCCACCCCCATCCCCGTCAAGCCCGGGAATCCAGGGTCGGTCCGCGCGTCAACATCCCGGAAGTCTTGCACACTGAATGAAAACAAACCTTCCAGGCATCCGTGCGCGTCCCGCAAAAACAATCACGCCCGATGAGTCATCATGAACCAAGGGAGAGCCACGATTCGCTTGGACGCTGTCTCAGCGGTATTCTCATCCAGGCAGGAACAACTGGGAGGGGGAAGCGATGAAACAGCAGCCTCGGGATTGGCAGTGCGGAGCCCACCGGGCCCACTTCGAGGAGCCGGACACCCTGGTCGCGGAGTTCAACGGCCTCATCACCCTGGAAGAGGTGAAGGAGGTGGTGACGCTCTACCAGCAGACGGCCACCGACCATGGCCAGTACTACCTCATCGCGGACATCGGCCGCTCGCAGCTCGAAGCAGCCGGCCGCAGGTACATGTCGGAGAAGGCCAGCTCCGACTGGTACCACGCCATCCTCTACGTCGGCGCCGACATCGTCATGCAGACCTTCGTCAAGGCCATTGCCCTGGCGCTGCTCTTCACCGGCAAGTCGACCTTCGAGACGGTGTTCGTGAAGACGCAGGACGAAGCACGCGCCTGGGTGGCCCAGCACCGGCTCCGGCTCAAGAGCAAGGCAGGATAGCAGGTCGGGAATTCCACGCCCAAATTGATAGGCATGCATCTCGCGCTATTCCCTGGTGAGCGCTATGCTCACCAGGGTTTCTGGAGGGAGTGACATGCAGCAACTGGAATGGACATTCGGTTCCCACTCGGTGCGCTATGAGGCGCCCGACGTCGTGCAGGCGACCTTCGTCGGCCCCATCGACCTGGATGAAATCAAGCGCGCGGTCGACGTGTACGGGGAGATTGCCCAGCAATACGGGCCCTACTACCTGATCGCCGACATCGGCCGCTCCCAGCTGGGCGCGGAGCCCCGGCGCTACCTGTCGGAGAACGGCAAGGCGGACTGGTTCAAGGGCACCGTGTACGTCGGCGCGGACGTGGTGCAGCAGACCTTCGGCAAGGTCATCGCGCTGGGCATGCTCTTCACCGGCAAGGCGCGCTTCGAGACGACCTTCGTGAAGGACCACGACGAGGCGCGCGCCTGGGTGGCGCAGCACCGCCAGAAGAACAAGAAGAAGCTGGGCTGAGCCTCCGCCCGATTCCCCCCTCATGCCCTGGAGTCCTGACCACCACCATCCGGTGGGCACGCTCCAGGTGCGCCCTCAGTCCGCCCGAATGGCGCGCGCTGAGTGAACTTCCGCACACTGTCCGGTCCTTACCGCGTTTTTACTGGAATCAAGCGCCAGCACTAGAAACCAGTGAAGATGAAAAAGTGTGCCCTTACTGGCAATAAAGCCAGAATTCGTTGTATAGGCGGATTAGGGGAGCCCCACCCTGCCCGGTCGTTCCTCGCCGGCTCCCCACACCCCTGACCCACCGCCTGTAGGGGCCTGGCCCCTCCATTGCCATTCACCCGTTGCAGACGAACCGCGTGCCGGGGGGCCGCGCTCGTCTGGCGAGCCACGCCATGCCTGTGTCCGTGCAGAAGCAGGAAGAGACCGGAGTCCCAGCCCACGCGTCCGCGGGACGTTGTCCCCACCTGGGTGCCCAGTACAACCCGTTCACGGGCCCCCACGCGGAGGACCCGCACGCCTTCTTCGAGAAGCTGCGTAAGGACGAGCCCGTCAGCTTCAGCCCCATGCTGAACATGTGGCTGGTCAGCCGCTACGAGGACATCTCCCAGGTGCTGAAGAGCCCGGCGCAGTACTCCAACCGGGACATGCTGGCGAGCGGCACCCACCTCACGGACGAGGCCAAGGCCATCCTGGACCAGGGCTTCCCCACCGCGCACGTGCTGCTGGGCATGGACCCCCCCGAGCACACCCGCCTGCGCCGCCTGATGAACCGGGGCTTCACCGCGCAGCGCATCGCCGGCATGGGCCCCTTCATCCGGGAGATGGCCACCACCCTGGTGGACCGCTTCGCCCAGGACGGTGAGGCGGACCTGGTGAAGCAGCTCGCCTGGCCGCTCCCCGTCCACGTCATCCTCGGCGTCATGGGCGTACCGCAAGAGGACGTCTGGAAGATCAAGCGCTGGAGCTCCGACTGGCAGCAGCTCGTCTTCGAGTACGTGGCCCCCGAGCTCCAGGTGGAGATGGCGAAGGGCGTCATCGAGTTCCAGCAGTACTGCATCCGCCTCATCGAGGACCGGAAGAAGAACCCGCAGGAGGACCTCACCAGCTACCTGGTGGCCGTGGAGAGCGACGGCGAGGCCCTGACGATGCACGAGCTGGTCATGGCCGTGGGCGCGTCCATGCTGTCGGCCGGCCATGAGTCCACCACCGCGCTGATGGCCAACGCCTGGAGGCTGGCCCTGCAGCATGGCCTGTGGCAGCGGCTGCGCGACAACCGCGACCTGGTGCCGAAGTTCCTCGAGGAGTCCAGCCGCTACGACTCCGTCTCCCACGCCATGATTCGCACCGCGAAGGAGGACGTGGAGCTGGGCGGGGTGAAGATTCCCCAGGGCTCGCGCCTGCTGCTCCTCTTCGCCGCCGGCAGCCGGGACGAATCCCTCTGCCCCCATTCCAGCAAGCTGGACGTGGACCGGGAGAAGGTGCCGCAGCACCTCACCTACGGCCGCGGCACCCACTTCTGCCTGGGCGCGCCCCTGGCCCGGCTCCAGTTCGAAATCACGACCAACATCCTCCTGGACCGGCTGCCGGACCCGAAGCTCGTCCCCGGCCAGGACTTCGGCACCTGGCAGAGCCTGGTGCTGCGGCAGATGAAGCACCTGAAAGTGGAGTGGACCCCCACCTGAGCCCACCCACCCGGGAGTGAACGAGGGCCTGGCGACCGACACCGGTCTCCAGGCCCTTGTCATGTCCGGAGACCCGCGATTTCCAGTGCCAAGCGGATGATTTCCTACAAAGAAGGGTAGAAACCCACCCCACTTCGAGTGAATGGGCGGGACAAATCAGACCCCCATGGGGTACAGGATGACCCGAACAGCGCGCTCACTCTGGAGCGCGTGCATTCCAGAAAGAATTTTCTTGCCTCACCACCCATTTCCGCGCGAAAGAGTCCAGGAACACCCTGCTTCCGAGTAAAGCAGAAGGAGCCCCCCGACATGTACGCTCAAGTGGTGGATGAGGCCGACATTCAGTACGCGCACCGAGTGGACCGCAAGGCGCTGGCGGCCATCACCCGGGAGCTGTCGAAGGTGAACAATGGTCGTGCGCTGTGGGCCATGGCCGCTCAGTGGCTCGTCATCGCGGCGGCATTTGCCTTCGTTCTATTCGTGGACCGCTGGTGGGCCTGGCCGCTGGCGGCGGTGCTCATCGCCACCCGGCAGCACGCGCTGCTGGCGCTGATGCACGAGGCGGCGCACTACCACTTCCTGTCCAACCGCAAGGTGTCGGACGTGGTCAGCGATCTGCTCTGCGCCTTCCCGCTGAACATGACGACGGCGGGCTACCGGCACGAGCACATGCTGCACCACCGCTACGTGAATACGCCGAAGGACCCGTACCTCGCCGGCCAGCTGGTGGACGCCTCCTGGCACTTCCCCCGCACGCCGATGCGCGCCACGGCCGTCTTCCTGGCGGACGCGCTGGGCCTGTACGCCCCCAACCACCTGAAGGTGGTGCTGCCCTGGACGTACTGGGGCCGCCTGGTGGGCCGCGCGCAGCCCCGCATCTCCGCGGGCGAGCACCTGCGCTACTGGCTGTACGTGGCCACGCTCGTCACGGTGCTGGTGACGACGGGCGCGTGGCTGCACTGGCTGCTCTTGTGGGTGCTGCCGACGACGACGGTGATGATGGCCTTCTTCCGGATGCGCGCCCTGGGTGAGCACCCCATCGAGGAGACGACGTCCGGTGACGAGACGCGCGAGACGCGCGACATCCTGGGCACCGCGCTGGAGAACTTCTTCATCGCGCCGCTCAACGTGAATCTGCACCTCACCCACCACGCCTTCCCCTCCGTGCCCTTCTACAACCTGCCCGCCATGCACGCGCAGCTCGACAAGGCCGGCCTGCTGGAAGACGGCGTGAACCAGTTCGACACGTACCTGGGCAAGGAGAACAGCCTCATCCAGTACCTCACGCGTGAGCCGGAGGCCTCCGCCGCCGCTGCCGCATCGGCCCAGCCGTCGCGCCTGAGCCAGCCGCTCCACTCGTAGTGGTCGCTGCGAGCCGGGCCTCGCCCCGTGCCGTCCAGGTGTAGCCGGGGGGCTCCACCAGGATGGCCGGCGAGGCCTGGGCCCGCGGTCAGAAGCGCCGCAGCGAGGACCAGGGGAAGGGCTTCCAGAAGGGCGTCACCACGTCCTCGCCCTCCAGCGGAAACCAGGGTCCGGTGTCGCCTCCCGCGGAGAGCACGTGGAAGTCCTGCGCGGGCATGAAACCCTGCCCCAGCAGCGCCACCCGCTTCCCCGCCGCGTTGGCCGCCACGTCCAGCACCAGCACCGCGTGCCCGGGACTCCCGCCCAGCACGAAGAAGTCCCCGGGCCGCACGTCCTCGCGCGAGGGCCGCCCCTTGAGGGATTCCAGTGAGTGCGTGCCCGCGTAGGTGAAGACCAGGTCCAGCCACGCGCGGAAGCTGGCGCGTGAGGCATCCGGCGCCGCGCCGCGCACCCACGACACCTTCGAGCCCGATACCCGCGCCCGGTCCCCTTCCGCGTACCGAGGCCACTCCGCCAGGTGCCCGCTGGTGAAGCGGTAGGCCAGGCGCTCCCGCTTGCCGCTGGCCCAGAGCCACTCCGCATGGAGGCGGATGACGGAGTCCGCGCACTGCTGGAGGTTGGCGGTGCCCACGTCCAGCTCCGCCACCGCCGCCAGCCGCGCGTCCTCCGCCGCCAGAATCCGCCCGCCCTGGTGGCTGAGCACGGGCGTGCCGTCCGGTCGCAGCGGCAGGCCTCGCAGCCAGGCCCCGAAGGAGCCCTTCACCACCGGCACCCGCGTGTAGCCCTCCGGCGGCGCCACCGCGGCCTCCAAGGGGCGCACCACCGCCTGGGCCGGCAGCCATGCGTAGCGCGTCAGCTCCTCCCGCGTCGCGGGCCGGGGCTGGCCCTCCTCCGCGGCCCACCCGGCCGCGGGGAGCAGGCACAAGGCCCACAAGAGCGTCCAGGCCCACGGACGAAAGCGGCCCTCGGTGGCGGGCCAGGACGGGGAGGACGAGCACGGCGAGCAGTCGAACGCGGACACGAAGCAGCCATCTCCAGGAGTCAGGGCGGCACGACAGGTGGCGCCGCGAGTTGGAGGTTTCTCACGGGCCTGGAGTTCCCTCACGCTCGCTCGAGTCCGGTCGCTCCCTGGCTGCCCCGCGTTCCCAGGGGTGGGTCTACCGCTGAACGCTCGCCGCCCCCGGAACGTGCGCGGCTGGGACCGAGCACTACCTTGAGTCTTATGCGCCGACAGGCGAGCCTCGCGCTGCTCAACACCTTGTCGCTGACCCGGCTGCCCCTGGCGGTGGCCTTCATCCTCGTCCCGGATGCCTGGGTTCGCGCGGGGCTCGTGGTGTTGGCCGCCTTCACGGACTTCCTGGATGGGTGGATTGCCCGGCACAAGGGGCTCGCCACACGGCTGGGCGCGCTCATCGACCCGGTGGCCGACCGCGCCTTCATGGTGACGGCCATCCTCGTCTGCTACCTCGACGGGCTCATCAGCGGAGTGGCGGTGCTGCTGCTGGTGCTGCGCGACGTCGGCACCACCGTGGGCTTCTTCATCGCGCGACTGGCACCCAGGCTGCGCTCGGTGGAACTGAAGGCGCGGATGCTGGGCAAGGCCGTCACTTCCCTGCAGTTGGTGACGCTGCTGTGCGTGCTGCTGTTTCCCCCCGCGGTGGTGCCCCTGGTCGCGCTCATCGGCGTCCTGTCCTTCGCGTCGGTGGTGGACTACTCCCACGCGGTGCTGAAGGCCCGGGAGCGGGACGCCGGACCGCGGCGGATGAAGCCGGAGTCCGGCGGCGCGACCTCCTCGGGCTCCTCCCTGCCGCCCGTGCGCAAGTAGGGCCGCGGCGTCAGGGCTGCGCCGCCGAGTCCGCGGGTTGGGCTTCGGGAAGGCCCAGCACGCGGGCCCTTTCGGTGGCGATGGCGGAGCGTTCGCCCTCGCTCATCTCCATCCAGACTTCATCCATGTCGTCGAGCAGACCGTCCTCCTCGGGTGAGTCGCCTTCAGGGTGCCGGACGCGGACGAGCCGCAGCTTGTTCAGGAGTGCACGGTAACGGTCGTAAGCAGACATGGTGGAAACCTCCCCCTCGGGGACGAGCATCGGACGTGCGACTGACGAAGCGTGGATGGGCCTGGCACCTCACTTCCCAGCCGGAGTGGAGGGGAGCACGGAAATCTCCATCGTCCGCTCTTCATCCAGCAGGTTCACCACTGCCCGGACGTGCTCGCCGGGCTCGAGCTTCCGCAAGGCGATATTGCGCCCGTCCCGGAACACCCGCGTCCGAGGGTCCACGCGCAGCGTCAGCGGCGGCCCCTCCCCGACGGCGATGGCCACCTCCGTGTCGCCCACGGAGCGCACCACGCCCGTATAGACGGCGTCCACCACGGCGGTCCCCGGAGGCGACGGCACATTCGAGCCCTCGGGTGGCACGTCATTGACGACGCCCGCGGCCCCCGTGCCTCCCGTGCCCGCGTCCTGCTGGTCAGCCGTGTCCCGCCGAGGGCTCACCACCCTCGCGCCTGGAGGAATGCCCGCGCCGCCCGTGCCCGTGACTTGCCCCCGAAGCTGCGTCACCTCCTGGCGGAGCTGCAACAGCTCGGCGCGCAGTTGGTCCACTTCGCGCTGGAGCGCCGCGGCGTCCGTCCCAGTCAGGGCCTGTCCCGTTGGCGCCTGTTCCGTCCGCGCGGGCACCTGCTGTGTGCCCTGCGCCGTCGCCACGCCACCACAGAGCAGAATGGACAGCCCCGCGATGCCCAGCCCCCACCAGATTGCCTTGCGCAGCATGAGGCCCTGACCTCCTTTCCGTTTCAAAGTTGGGGCCTGCCGGGTGACGGACAACCACCGGCCCGGCCGGGATGCGCAGGAGAGCCACCCACCTGGCGGGCCACCGCCTGCCCCCATGGGGACCGGCAGCGGCGCGGAAATTCTTCGAGGCCGCGCTGAAACTCCCAATCGCCTCGCGTCACTCCTTGGGCGCCGGGCCTGAGCAAGCCTGGTCCGGTGGTGTCACGCGGCGGACCGCGGCGCCACGGGTGTGTCTTTTCCTGGAGAACACCATGTCCAAGTCGTCTGTCTGGGTGAGCCTGAGTGTCGGTCTGGCGTTGGGCTTCGCGGGAGGGCGCCTGGCGCGTCCCATCGAACTGGCCACGGGAACGGCCCACGCGGCCAACCTCGCGGCGAAGGCCCCCGCCCCCGGCGCGCGTCCGCGTGCGCCGATTTCGCCCACCGTCTACAAGGTGCCGGTCAATGACTCGCCAACGGCGGGAGCGGAGGACGCGCTCGTCACGTTGGTGGAGTTCTCCGACTACGAGTGCCCGTTCTGCTCACGTGCGAACGGCACGGTGAAGCAACTCCAGGAGCGCTATGGCCGCAAGCTGCGCGTGGTGATGAAGCATCACCCGCTGGCCAACCACCCGCGCGCGCGACCGGCGGCGCTGGCGGCGCTGGCGGCGGGTGAGCAGGGCAAGTTCTGGGAGATGCATGAGGCGCTCTTCGCCAACCCGCGGGCGCTGAGCGAGGCCGACCTGGAGCGCTACGCCATGAAGGTGGGCTTGAACATCTCGCGCTGGAACCAGGACCGCGCGGACCCGCGGCTGGCGGAGCGCATCCGCCAGGACGAAGCGCTGGCGATGCAGTTGGGCGCCACCGGCACGCCGGCCTTCTACGTGAATGGCCGCTTCATCAGCGGGGCCCAGCCGCTGGAGGTCTTCACGGGCGTGGTGGACGAGGAACTGAGCAAGGCGGAAGCCCTGGTGCGGACGGGCGTGCGGCCAACGGAGGTCTACGCGCGCATCATCTCCGCAGGGAAGGCCCGCCCGCCCACGGAGCAGATGATGCCCGAGGAGCCGGCCATCCAGCAGGTGGACGTGGGCACCGCGCCGACTCGGGGCCCGGCCAACGCGCCGGTGACGGTGGTGGCGTTCTCGGACTTCGAGTGCCCGTTCTGCGCCCGCGTGGTGCCGACGATGAAGGCGCTGGAGGCCGCGTACCCCGGCAAGCTGCGGGTGGCCTTCAAGCACCAGCCCCTGGCGCAGCACGCGAACGCACAGGTGGCGGCGGAGGCGGCCATGGAAGCGCACGCGCAGGGCAGGTTCTGGGAGTTCCACGACGTGCTCTTCGCCAATCAGCGCAAGCTGGACCGGGCGTCGCTGGAGGACTACGCGCGGCAGGTGGGCCTGGACGTGGGCCGCTTCAACGCGGCGCTGGACTCGCGCAAGCATGACGCGCACGTGTCCGCGGACGTCGCCCAGGCCATGCGCGTGGGCGCCACGGGCACGCCCACGTTCTTCATCAACGGCCGTCCGGTGACGGGCGCCCGGCCGGTGGAGCACTTCCGCGCCATCATCGACGACGAGCTGCGGAAGGCGGCGCGGTAGTCGCGCAGCGACTCACGGCGCCGAGGCCGCGACCTCTGAATCAGAGACTGCGGCCTCCGGCTCCGGCGACCGTCTCAACACGCCCACGTTCGTCACCTCGCGGGCGTTGACGTTGAACTCCACCGTCCCAAGAGAGGTGCGCAGCACGTGTCGGCCCGGCTTCAGCCCCGGCACGAAGATGCGGCCATCCAACAACGTGAAGTGCGACGCACCGACCCACTCATGGTTGACGGTGATTTCCTCGCGGTAGCCCCAGGGGTGGTCGTCCCCGAAATCCATCATCCCGGCGACGGCGCCCGTTTCCTCCAGGTGGATGTCGACGGACACGCGCTCCCCCTTCCCGCCTCGGACGACGGCGCTGCCCGCGCGGCCATCCGGCAGCCACGCGAAGATTCGCCCCGCGCCCACCCGGGGCGTCACCACGAACTCGGGGCCATCGAAGCGGACCTGCGCATGGTCCTCGGCCGAGTTGCCACACCCCCGCCCCCGTGGACCCGGCCTCTGCGACCCAATCCAGGCGCCCTTCACCGGCGTGCCGTCCGGGAGGAAGACGCGACCGGAGACCTCGAACTCGCCAGGGTCGCTGGAGTACAGCTGCCACACCCTCCCGCCCTCCTCGAGCGCGGAGAAGGGGAACGCGATGACCGCCGGAGCACCGGGCGCCAGCGTCACCTCCTTCCGTGCCGACACCGCCTGCCCGTTCCGGCGGCCCCACACGGAAAGGGCGTGGCGCCCCGACTCGGTGATGCCCGTGAAGGTGCCGTCCTGCTGGGGCTGGAGCTGGACGTTCACGTGGACGGACTCCACCGACTCCGTCCCACGCCGGCGCCCCATCACCGGCTTGACGGTGACCGGAACGAACGCGCCAAGCTGGAAGTCGAACCGCCGCACCTCGCCGGCGGCCAGCTCCGCGCCCACGGACCGGTGGAACCCCTCTCCCTCGGGGGAGAAGGGCGTCATGCTGACGGGGTAGCCCGGCGTCACGCCGTCCAGCATGTAGCGCCCCTGTGCATCCGTCGTGGCCCAGACAGGCGTCATCTCCAGCAACATCGGGTCACCGGACGCGACCAGCCGGACACCCTCCGCCGGCGTCCCGTCATGCAGGAGAACCTGTCCCTCCACGCTGGCCCCTGGCGGAAGCTTCAGCTCCACGACGAGCGAGCCCCCGGCGACCACGCCCACGTCCCGCTCACAGCGCTCGGCGTGACCGGCCCCTCGTGCACAGACGGTCATCACGCCCGCGCCAGGCGCCATGAAGGTCGCCACGCCCGACGCGTCCGTCAGCGCTGTCTCGTCGGGCAACCGCTCTCCCAGGCCGGACGCGAACAACCCTCGGAGGAGGAATACCCGAGCGCCCGCCAGCGGCGCACCGCTGCGCTGGGAGACGGCCCGGACCTGAATCGAATCCGCCGCGCCATCCATCGTCGGCGGCGGCAGGGGGAGCGGCGGCAGGGCGGGGAGCTGCGCGAACTCCGGAAAGGGCACCTCCACGAGCACCGGGTGCGCCGCCCGCTCCGCGCGCCACATGCCCAGGCCTCCGAGCACCGCCGCCATGGCACTCAGGCCAATGCCCCAGCGAAACCCGTGCATCATTGAACGGCCCCCAGCTCCTGCAGTGGAACCGGGAGGCTATCACTCTCCGTCCGGGTGGCGCATCCCGGCCCGGCTACTCGCTGCCGTAGCCCGCGCTCTGCACGTCGATGAGGCGGCCGTTCTCGAACGTCACCACCTGCATGAAGCGGCGCGGCCCGAAGTTGTAGGTCCACTCCTCGTACTCCCGGGTGACGGTCCGCCGCTCCGTCGTGACGCCCCCCGTGTTCCTGTCCGGCGTCACCGAGCCCGCCGAGTCCGTCACCGTGCGGAAGTTCTTCGCCGCCGGCTCCCCACACTTGGCGAGCACCTCGGTCTTGAGCGCCCCATCCGCCACCAGCGCCTGGCCACAGCGGAGCGAGGCCGCCTCCGCCGCCACCGGCACCCCGGCCATTGAAAGCACGACCGCCAATCCAAGAGCTCGCATGGGGTGTCTCCTCTCACGCTACGCGTAGGGGTTGTAGAACTTCGCGAACGTCGCCTTGGCGAAATCGCCGAAAGTCATTCCAGGCTGGAAGGCGCCCACCTTCTGCTCGGCGGGGTCCACGCCCTCCGGCGGACGCAGGTGCATGTCATTGTCCGGCTGCATGAACACCGCGAAGGTGGCGCGGGAGATGTTGCGGCTGGCCGGATGGGCCAGCGCCTGCACCGCGTGCGGCGTGGACCGCAGCAGCCCGCCGGTGACAATCTGGGAGCTTTCGCCAATCTGGAAGGCCAGGCTGTCCTTCGGGATGACGACCTTGCGCTCCTCGCCGGTCCGCGTGCGCACGTACAGGCCCGCCTCCGGGTCCGGCACCGGGATGTCCTTGCGCGCCGGCTCCGTCGCGCCCGGCTCGGCCTCGAAGTACATGGCCGGGCACAGCGCCGTGAGCGAGCCGTGGTCGCTGTGCCAGCCGCACCACGAGTCGCGAGTGCGCGGCGTCGCGTCCTCGTTGATGGCGAAGTAGTAGAGCAGCCGCGCCTTGCACGCGCGCGAATCACGAATCGTCTTCGCCAGCGCCGCGTCCGGTGCCAGGCGGCTGCCCAGCCTGGCCTGCACGTACTTGTCGCACTGCTCGGCGACCAGCACGCCCACGTCCACCATCCGCTGGCCCAGCGCCATGAAGGCGGGCCGCAGCTCCGGGAAGTCCGCATCCGGCCACACGTTGGGGTGGTAGTTCTCCGGGTGCTTCTCGATGAGCTCCGCGTCGGTGTGCGGCACGTCGTACTGCGGATTGTTGTAGTACGAGCCCTTGAACTCGTCGAACTGGCCGGGGCGCAGCAGCTCCTTCCCGTGGCTCCAGCCGAACGAGTAGCTGCTGCGCGCGTGGACGTAGCGGTCCTTCACCTCGGTGGGCAGCGCGGCGAAGCGGAAGCCCAGGGGCAGCAGGTTGTCGCGCAGCTCGGACAACCCGGGGATGCCCCGAACGACGAGCAGGCCAATGCCGTCATGCCCGTAGGCGCGCTCGATGGCGGCGCTCAGGTCCGCGCCCGCCACGAGCTGCGCATAGTCGAGAAGAACCACTCCGTCTTTCGTTTCCGCCACGTCGCTGCTCATCCCAGGTGCCTCGTGTCTTCTCCCCACGGTGCCACACCGGCATCCGCGCCGGGCAGGGTGTGCACAGGCCACCCGTGACAAGGGAGACGGGCGCCATACTGCCCGGTTTGGGCGCATGCGTGCCACCTGCGTCTCTCCGTGGTGGGCGGAAACCCCTGCTCCCCTCCCTGCTCCCGTGCCACTGTCTCTTATACCCATCTGACGCTGCCGACGAAGCTAGAAGTGTAG
>NZ_VHLC01000039.1:0-72139 GCF_006547355.1 Myxococcus sp. AB036A
GGGTGGGGGCCCGGGAGGGAGCTCCACACGGTGATGCAGGTCCGCACCTGGGTGCCCGCGAAGGCGCCGGGGCCCAGGTCCACCACCTCGCGCAGGGAGAGTGTCTCCAGTAGCGACTGGCGCAGCGGCGCGTACATGAAGGCGTCGAGGAAGCTCGCGGGGATGATGAAGGCGAGCGCGCCGGGACGGGTGGCCAGCCGGTGCGCGGCCACCAGGAGGAAGAAGGCGAAGTCGTCTCGCAGGCTGGTGCCAGGCATCAGCGCTAGGGGGAGCAGGGCGCGCAGCCGCGCATAGGTGCGCGGGTCCTTCAGCACGGAGGAGGTGCCGTTATAGGGCGGGTTGCCCACCCACAGCTCCTGGTGGTCCGGCGGAGTGGTGGCGAGCAGGGGCTCCAGTCCGTCTCGCAGCGCGTCTCCCGCGCGCACGGTGGCCTCGGGCACGCGGGCCTGGCAGAGGCGGGCGACCTCGGGGTCCAGCTCGAGGCCGCAGAGGCGGACGCCGGGCCGCAGCCGCGAAGCGGCGGTGAGGAAGGCACCCGCGCCGCACGAGGGGTCCACGACTGTGAGGGGGCCTCCGCCCACGTGCTGGAGCGCGAGCGCGAGGGTGCGTTCCGCCAGCGGTGCCGGCGTGAAGAAAGCACCCACGGCCTTGCGGTCCAGGCTGGGGAATTGAAGGACGAGCTTCTCCTCATCCACTTCCAGCGGCCTATGCGCGGTGCGAGGCATGGAACCGCATCCTACCCAGCGTGGTGCGGAGTGAACGTCGGGGGCCTGCTTTCTGACGGATGTTTCATCGAGTTGTGCGCTTGGCATCAACAGACCTGCCCTGGAGTCGCAGGAGGGTGTGATGTCTGGGTGGGGCTCGCTGCTGGGTTGTGACAGGTTGGCTCAGGAACGTGGCGGGTGCGCCAGGATTCCCGGCGGCTCGCGAGTCGATGTCATGGCGTGTTTGCGTGGGCTCCGGGCCGGATGGGCAGCTTGCTGTTCGGAAATGTCGGGGGTTTTCCGCCACAAATGTCCCGACATTTCCGAACAGCAAGCCTTGAGCCGGTGCCGTCCCCCCTGTACCTCAATGTGTGAGGCTGTCTTGCGCGCTGACCGGTGCCATCAGTCCACAAGCGCGGTTGGCGGGAACCGCCACGTCGATGAGCTTGGGCTTTGGCAGGCCCAGGTTGTTCATGAGCTGGATGAAGCCATCGCGGCTCCGGCCGGCCACGCGCGGGTTGTGTCGCTTCTCCTCGCCGATGGTCGTCACCGTCAGCCCTTTGTAGTCATGGGCCGGGTACACGAGCGTCTCATCGGGAAGCGCGAACAGCACCCGGGTGATGGAGTCATACAAGGTGCCGGCGTTCCCATTCTGGAAGTCTGTCCTGCCATTGCCACGGATGAGCAGGGCATCCCCGGTGAAGACACGGTCTCCCAACAGGTAGCTCACGCTGTCATCCGTGTGGCCCGGCGTCGCGAGCACCTGGAGCGTGAAGGTCCCGGCGCGCAGCGTGTCGCCATGCTTTACGTGGATGTCCGCGCACGGTGCCCCGGCGGGGCCGCCCACCACCTTGGCGCCCGTGCGAGCCCGGAGCAGGCCGGACGCAGTGACATGGTCCGCGTGCACGTGCGTGTCGAGCACATGGGTGAGGGAGAGGCCCAGCTCCCGCAGCAGCGTGAGGTCCCGGTCGAGCTTCTCCGCGACGGGGTCGATGAGGAGTGCCGTTCCTCGCTCCTCGTCCCCAAGCAGATAGGTGTACGTCGACGACGTCGTGTCGAAGAGCTGGCGGAAGAGCATGGTTGCCTCCAGGGAGGGCATCGAGAGCCAGGGCTCCGTCGATAAGTTTCACCCTGTGAGGCGCATCGGCCGGAAGCGGACGCTCGTTCCGCCTCCGTTCGGTCCAGGAAGCGCCCGGCCGCCGGTACGGGGGCGATGCGAGCGCCCGCGACCTAGAGCCCGTGACCGCAGTGCTTGCAGAAATGCGCATCCAGGTCATGCCCCTGCTGGCCACAGGCGGGGCACGCCCGGTTGTCCACCGCGTGCCGCGTGGCGGCGGCCAGCTCCACGGAGACGATGCCCGTGGGCACCGCGATGATGCCGTAGCCCATCACCATCAGAATGGAGGCGATGAACTGCCCCGGCACTGTCTTGGGCGTGATGTCGCCAAAGCCCACCGTCGTCACGGTGACGATGGCCCAGTACATGGCGCGGGGGATGCTGTCGAAGCCATTCTCCCGGCCCTCCACCACGTACATCAGCGCGCCCATGATGACGACGATGGTCAGCACCGTGCCCAGGAAGACGGTGATTTTCGGGCGGCTGGCGCGCAGCGCGGTGAGCAGCACCTCCGCCTGTCCGAGCAGGTGCGTCAGCTTGAGCACGCGGAAGACGCGCAGCAGCCGCAGCACCCGAATCACCAGCAGGGATTGCGCCCCGGGGAGAATCACGCTCAGGAAGGTGGGCAGGAGCGCCAGCAGGTCCACCAGCCCGAAGAAGCTGCGGGCGTAACGCAGCGGCTTGCTGACGGAGAAGAGCCGGAGCAGGTACTCCAGGGTGAACAGGCCCGTGAAGAACCACTCGACGCCGAGCAGCACGCTCCCGTACTGGGCCCGCACGGAGGCGACGCTCTCCAGCATCACCGCGATGATGCTGAAGAGGATGGCCCACAGGAGGCCGACGTCGAATGCCCTGCCCGCGGGCGTCTCCGCCTCGAAGATGATTTCGTGCAGCCGACCGCGGAGGCCCTCGGTGGGGCCCTGCTCTGAGGCGTTGGACACGGGCCCAGTGTAGGCGACCCGAGCCCCAGGGGAACGCCCGTCCTCAGGCCTTGGCCTCGCTGCCCGTGGCGGCGGGGCGGGGCGGCCCATCCGCGGGCTTCGATGCCACGGCGGCCACCGCGGGGACCGGCTGGGGCACCCCCACGTGCATCCGGTGCTTCACTTCGGCGAAGCGGGCGGCGGACTCGTGCTCGGGGAAGAGCAGCGACACCGCCGCGCCCACGATGAAGGCCAGGGGAATGGTGATGACGCCCGGGTTGCGCAGGGGGAACAGTGCGGACGTGTTGCCCAGGAGGTCCACCTGCACCGTGGGGGACAGGAAGATGAAGAGCACCGAGCTGATGGCGCCCGTCAGCATGCTGGCCACCGCGCCATTCGTGGTGAACTTCTTCCAGGCCATGGACAGGAGCAGCGCCGGGAAGTTGGCGCTCGCCGCGATGGCGAAGGCCAGTCCCACCATGAAGGCCACGTTCTGCCCCTTGAAGGCCACGCCCAGGATGATGGCCAGGACGCCCAGGAAGAGGCTGGCCAGCCGGGCCACCTTGAGCTGCTCCGCCTCGGGGGCCTGGCCCTTGCGCACCACGCTGGACCACAGGTCGTGGGACAGCGCCGCCGCGCCGGACAGCGTCAGGCCGGCCACCACCGCCAGAATCGTGGCGAAGGCGACGGCGGAGATGAAGCCCAGGAAGCCCGTGCCACCCACGACTTCGGCGAGCATGGGCGCCGCCATGTTGCCGCCCTTGTCCACGCCGGTAATCGCCTGACGGCCCACCAGCACGGACGCGCCGAAGCCCAGGATGAACGTCACCAGGTAGAAGTAGCCGATGAGCCCCGTGGCGTAGAAGACGCTGCTGCGCGCCGCCTTCGCGTCCGGCACTGTGTAGAAGCGCATCAGGATGTGCGGCAGGCCCGCGGTGCCGAACATCAGCGCCACGCCCAGGGAGATGGCCTCCAGCGGGTTGTTCACCAGCTTCCCAGGTGCCAGCACCTCCGCGCCGTATTGGGTGGCGGCCTCGTTGAAGAGGCGCAGCGGGCTGAAGCCAAACTTGGACAGCACCATGCCCGCGAGCCCCGTGGCGCCCGCCAGCAGCAGCACCGCCTTGACGATCTGCACCCACGTGGTGGCAATCATCCCGCCGAAGAGGACGTAGAGAATCATCACCGCGCCCACGATGACGACCGCCGCCTCGTAGGACAGGCCGAACAGCAGGTGGATGAGGTTGCCGGCGCCTACCATCTGCGCAATCAGGTAGAAGCTGACCACGGTGAGCGTGCCCACCGCCGCGGACAGGCGCACCGGCGTCTGCTTCAGCCGGTAGGCCACCACGTCCGCGAAGGTGTACTTGCCCAGGTTGCGCAGGGGCTCGGCGATGAGGAACGTCACGACCGGCCAGCCCACCAGCCAGCCCACGGAGTAGATGAGCCCGTCGAAGCCGGACGTGGCCACCAGGCCCGCGATGCCCAGGAAGCTGGCGGCGCTCATGTAGTCGCCGGCGAGCGCGAAGCCGTTCTGCGCCGCGCTCACGCCGCCGCCCGCGGCGAAGAACTCCGAGGTCGTCTTCGTCTTGCGCGCCGCCCAGTACGTAATCGCCAGGGTGATGCCGACGAAGAGGAGGAAGAACAGGATGGCCGTCGCGTTCGGCTGGCCGAGCTGCGTCGTCGTTTCTGCGGGGTTCATGCCTGCCTCACTTCCCACCGCGGAGTTGGTGCAGGGCGCGGTCGTACTTCCCGTTCGCCCACAGCATGTAGATGCCCGTCAGCGCCCAGGCCGCGACGATGACCAGCGCGCCCAGCAGGATGCCAATGGACAGGCCGGGGACGAGCTGCTGCCCCATGAGCGGCTTGTTGAACGCCACCAGCAGGATGAAGCCCAGGTACGCCACCAGCGTCGTCACGGTGAGCACGCCGGCCACGCGCCAGCGCGCCGCCGCGAGTGCTTCCAGCGCTTCCTCATTCGGATTCGTGGACATGGGATGCCTCCTCCGGTCAGCGCTTCGCCTGTGGGGGTGTGGCCTTCGCGAGCAGTTCGTCGAGCACCGACGGGTCCGCCAGGGTGCTGGCGTCACCCAGGTTCTCCACCTCGCCCGAGGCAATCTTGCGGAGCATGCGGCGCAGAATCTTCCCGGAGCGCGTCTTCGGCAGGCCGTTGACCAGCACCACCCGGTCCGGCGTGGCGATGGGGCCAATGACATGCCGAACCTGCTCCTTGAGCGCGCCCACCATCTGCTCGGAGGCGGACTCCTGCCAGTCCGGCTTCACCGTGACGAACGCGCACACGCCCGTGCCCTTGAGGTCGTGCGGGAAGCCCACCACCGCGGCCTCGGCGACGGCCTCATGGGCCACCAGCGCGCTCTCCACCTCGGCGGTGCCCAGGCGGTGCCCGGAGACGTTGAGCACGTCATCCACGCGGCCGGTAATCCAGTAGTACCCGTCCTCGTCGCGGCGGCACCCGTCACCGGTGAAGTACAGGTTGGGGAAGCGCGCGTAGTACGTCTCCTTGAAGCGCTGGTGGTGGCCATACAGCGTGCGGGCCTGTCCTGGCCACGAGCGCGCCAGACACAGGTTGCCGCTGACGCCGTTGCCTTCGATGACGCGGCCCTCGTCGTCCACCAGCACCGGCTCCACGCCGAAGAAGGGCAGGGTGGCGGAGCCCGGCTTGGTGGGCGTGGCCCCCGGCAGCGGGGCAATCAGGATGCCGCCCGTCTCCGTCTGCCACCACGTGTCCACCACGGGGCAGCGGCCTTCGCCCACGACGTCGTGGTACCAGCGCCACACCTCCGGGTTGATGGGCTCGCCCACGCTGCCCAGGAGGCGCAGCGACTGGCGCGAGGACTTCTTCACCCACGCGTCACCCTCCTTGATGAGCGAGCGCAGCGCGGTGGGCGCGGTGTAGAGGATGGTGGCCTTGAGGTCGTCCACCACGCGCCACAGCCGCCCCGCGTCCGGATAGGTGGGCGTGGACTCGAACATCACCGTGGTGGTGCCGTTCATCAGCGGCCCGTAGAGGATGTAGCTGTGGCCGGTGACCCAGCCCAGGTCCGCCGCGCAGAAATAGACGTCCTCCGGCTGGATGTCGAAGACGTAGCGGAACGTGGTGGCCGCGTAGACGAGATAGCCGCCGGTGGTGTGCAGCACGCCCTTGGGCTTCCCCGTGGAGCCGGAGGTGTAGAGGATGAAGAGTGGATCCTCGGAGTCCATCCACTCCGCGGGACAGACGCCGCGGTGCTTCGCCATCTCCGCGTCCAGCCAGTAGTCGCGGCCGGCGAGCATGGGCACTTCCTTGCCCGTGCGGCGCACCACGAGGATGGACTCCACCAGGGACAGGCCCTCCACGGCCTCGTCCGCGATGGCCTTGGTGGGCACGAACTTCGGGCCGCGCGGCCCTTCGTTGGCGGTGATGAGCACCTTGGCGCCGGAGTCGAGAATCCGCTCGCGCAGGGCCTCCGATGAGAAGCCGGCGAACACCACGGAGTGCACCGCGCCGATGCGCGCGCACGCGAGCATGGTGTAGGCCAGCTCCGGCACCATGGGCAGGTAGATGCAGACGCGGTCGCCCTTGCGCACGCCGTGCGCCTTCAGCACGTTGGCCACGCGGCCCACGTGGTGCTGGAGGTCGCGGTAGGTGATGGACTCGTACTCGCCCGGCTCGTTCTTCGCCCAGAGGATGGCGACCTTGCCAGGGCGCTCCGTGGCGTGCCGGTCGATGCAGTTGTAGGCCGCGTTGAGCTTGCCGCCGCCGAACCAGGAGAAGTCCACCTGCTCCGCGTTCAGGTCCATGATGGCGTCTGGCTTGTGGAACCAGGTGAGCTGTTCGGCCATCTCGCTCCAGAAGGCCTCGGGCTGCTGGATGCTGCGCTGGTAGAGGCGCTGGTAGTCCTCCAGGCTCTTCACGTGGGCTTTGCGGCTGAAGGCGTCCTTCGTGGGAATGAGCGCGTCCTGCGTCTGGGCCATCGTTGGCTTCCTTGGGAGTGGAGGAGGGTTAGTAGAAGAGCTGCAATTGGCTCGTGCCCGTCACGGCGGCACGTGCCTGGGAGATGTCGCCCGTCCACGCGACGGCGACTTCTGTCCGGAGGTTGAGCGTGTGCTTCTGGAACCAGATGTTGAAGCCGGGCTTGAGCGCGAGCAGGTCCTGACCTGCCACGCGCGCGTTGAAGTACTCGCCGGAGATGAGCGGCTGGAACTTGCCGAAGCGCCAGCCCGTCTCCGCGTAGAACCCTGTGCCGCTCTGCGGGTTGTCCAAGCCCTGGCGGTAGTGGAAGAGGGTGGCGTTGACGACGAACTCCTGGTCGTTCGCCAGGGGCACGTCGAGGAACACGTCCGCGGCCGTGCCCAACGCGTCATGGAGACCGGATTCCGTGGCCACCGCCTGGGGCTGGTAGTCGGCGCCGATGCCCACCGACAAGCGCGGCTCGGAGGCGAAGTAGATGCCTTGGAAGAAGAGGTCCTCCTCGCGCGTGAAGAAGTTCCAGCGCGCCATCGCCGTGACGCGAGGCAAATCGTCCGGGTTGAGCACGGTGCCCTCCGGGGTCGTCTTGCCGTTGACGCCATTGAAGATGGCGGCCCGGAACCCCAAGGGGCCGGCGAAGCCGCGGACCTGCACGCCGATGTCCCGCCACACCTTGCCCACGCCAGGTGCCCAGCGGACCAGGCTGGAGTGGTAGTCCACTGCCTGCAACGCGACGGCGCCCTGGAGGACATGGCGCGTCAGCGGCGGCAGCAGCATGCCCACGTCAATCCAGACTTTCTCCGCCACCTCATAGGAGATGAACGCGTCCTGGACGAAGAAGGCGACGTTCCAGTCGCCGTTCTTGCCGAAGTTGGGCTGGTCCGTCTCGGCGAAAAACGACAGCTTCTGGGTGACGTGGCCGAAGACGAGCAGGCGCGTGCGCCGCAGGAACATGTCGGAGCTGGGGCCGCCGGACGGCGCGCCTTTGTCGACAATCTGGAGCTGCGGCTGCAGGAGGATGGCGACGTTGAGGTAGGACTCCTCGCTGATGGGAATCTTGAATGCGCTCGACGGCGTGGCTGACAGCAGGACCGCGAGCGCGGCCATGAACGACAGCATGCGTGCGGGGGCAGTGCGCATGCCCCAGCACTGAGCAACGTGTCTGCCAACACGCCGCGCTCGGAGATTCAAGACGTTGCAGGTTGGCTCGGCGCGTCAGGACGTTACCGAAGGTGACGTTCGCGTTACCGCGGTAACGCTTCATGCGCTGCGTCGTAACGCTTCGCGCGCGGCGTCAGGTCTGCTTGGAGTTCGAGTGGTCGCTTGTCTTTCCTAGCAGGTATCCACCATGGCTGATGGCCAGCAGGGCGAGCATGCCTTGCGACAGGGCGGGCATCGCGTGGGTCGTCCCGCGCGCCACCGACATGGCCACGTCCATGAAGTAGCCCACCGCTGCGATGAGCGTGAAATAGAACATCTGCACCTTGGCCAGGTCGATGTGCGCGGTGTTGCCCACCTCGTCTCCCTGGAACATGTCCGCCATGCGCGCGTCCGTCATGTTCGCGTTGGCGTAGAGCACGCCCTGGCGGTGCGCGTCGATGTCCGCGGGGGCCTCCGCGAGCTGGACGGAGGTGTTCTGCACCAGCTTCTCGTCCGGGCTGCGCGCACGCTTGCCGCCCAGCACCAGCGGTGTGCCCAGCAGGGACGTGGTGGAGATGCCCATGGCAATCCAGAGCTCCTGGGGGATGTCGACCCCCACGGCGTTGGGCGCGCCAGACTTCACGCGGGAGAGCGTCATCGTCAGGTAGCCCGCCATCACCACCACGGTCCACACGAGCGCCTGGAATCGGGAGAGGCTCATCAGGTTGCGCTCACTGATGAGCAGCGCCAGCGGCACGCCCGCGATGGCCTTGCCCAACACCAGCAGGAAGCCGGTGAGCATGGCGGCCGTTCCGAGCAGGTTCCATCCCGGCGGCAGGAACCACGTCGTGGCGATGACGGCCATGGGCATGACCGTGGTGAGCACCACCATCCGCCCGTACTCCGCGCGAGGAATGACGCCAACGACGTCCCCCGCGCGATTGCCAGCCCCACTGCCAATCACAGGCACGCTGTCTGCCATGAGCTCCCCCCAACGGTGTGTTGGCGGAAATCCTAGCGATGGGGCGCGGCAGGCGTTCCGCCGTGCCGGGGCGGCGCCTCTGGCGGACGGGCTTCCAGCACTGGAGGGCAGTGGACAGGCGCGCAGGCGCCGTGCCTCAGGCGCGCGTGCGAGGGATGCCCAGCTTCTGGCGCTTCTCCCACAAAGCCTTGCGGCTGATGCCCAGGCGCTTCGCCAGCTCCGTCTCGCCCATGTGCTCCTGGTGCTCCATGACGAAGCGGCGGAAGTACTCCTCCATGGAGTCCGGCGAGGCGCCGCTGGCTTCCTCGGCGGCGGCAGGGCTCGTGTCGGCGGATTCGGTGGACGCTCCGAAGCTGTCCGCCGTGTCGGGCAGCTCCAGCGCCAGGAGTCCCGTTGTCACCACCGGGCCATCCGCGAGGATGACGGCGCGCTCCAGGGCGTTCTCCAGCTCGCGCACGTTGCCCGGCCAGGGATGGGAGGTGAGCGCTTCCAGGGCCTCGGGAGACAGGCTCGCCGTGGGGCGGCCGAGCTTGCGGCTCGCCTTCTCCAGCAGGTGCCTGGCCAGCGCGGGCACGTCCTCCGTGCGCTCCCGCAGCGGCGGCAGGCGGATCTCCACCACGCGCAGGCGGAAGTAGAGGTCCTGGCGGAAGGACCCCTCCTGCACCCGGCGGGGCAGGTCCCGGTGGGTCGCCGCGACGATGCGCACGTCCACCTTGCGGGGCCGCGTCGCGCCTACTCGCCGCACTTCGCCGTCCTGGAGCATGCGCAACAGGCGCGCCTGCGCGGGGGCGGGCAGCTCGCCAATCTCGTCCAGGAAGAGCGTGCCGCCGTGCGCCGCCTCCACGAGCCCCGGGTGCGCGGCCTGCGCGCCGGTGAAGGCACCCTTCTCGTGGCCGAAGAGCTCGCTCTCCAGCAGTCCTTCGGGAATGGCCGCGCAGTTCACCGCCACCAGCGGCCCGTCCGCCCGGGGGCTCTGGGCGTGGAGGGCCCGCGCCACCAGCTCCTTGCCCGTGCCGGACTCGCCCAGCACCAGCACGGTGGCGGGGGAGGGCGCCACCTTGCGGACGCGCTCGAAGACCTCGCGCATCGCGGCGCTGTTGCCCACCATGCCGCTGACGGGGTGGGCCTGCTCCACCTCGCGCTTGAGCGCCGCGTTCTGCCGCGTCAGCAGGCCTTCGCGCAGCACCCGCTCCACCTGCATCAGCAGCTCGTCGTGGTCGAAGGGCTTGGCGATGTAGTCCACCGCGCCCAGCTTCATCGCGTCCACCGCCGACTTCACGGTGGCGTAGCTGGTCATGATGAGCACCGGTACGCCTGGACACATGGAGATGATGTCCGTCCCCGGGGCGCCCGGCAGGCGCAGGTCCGACAGCACCAGGTCGAACGAGTCCAGCGGGTAGTCGCTCGATGCCTCGTGCACGGAGCCCGCTTCGGACACGTCGTGCCCCGCGCGCACGAGCAGCCGGCGCAGCTCCGTGCGGATGATGGGCTCGTCTTCGATGACCAGGATGCGGCTCATGCCGGGGCCTCCCGCTCGGGGTTCACGCTGGCTTCCATCCGGCGTGGCTCCGGAAGGCTCACCACGACGCTAGTCCCTCCCCCCTGCCGCTTGTCCACCTGCATCGTTCCGCCGTGCTCTCGGACGATGCCCGCCGCGAGCGCCAGGCCCAGGCCCGTTCCCTCGCCGGGGCCCTTCGTGGTGAAGAAGGGCTCGAACACGCGCTGCGCCAGCTCGGTGGGAATCCCGTGTCCCCGGTCCATGACGCGCAGGCGCACCGCGCCACCGTCGATGTCCGCTTCCAGCTCCACCACGCCGTGCTCGGGTGAGGCGTCCATCGCGTTGGTCAGCAGGTTGACGAGCACCTGCTCCAGCCGCTGGGCGTCGCCTTGCACCTCCAGGCCCTCTGGACAGCGATGCTCGAAGCTCACCCCATGCTGCTGCGCGCCAGCCGCGCCAGTTGCACGGCTTCGCTCAGCAGGGGCGCCACGGCGACGCGCGTGAAGGGCCGCGCCTGTCCGCCCACCGTGCCTTCGTGGCTGAAGCCCACCAGCGTCCGGACGATGGCGTCGATGCGCCGGCACTGCTGGAGGATGAGCCCCGCGCGCTCCTGCACCGCCGCCGGGTCCTCCAGCTCGTACTTGAGGTTCTGCGTCAGGCTGGCGATGGCCGTCAGCGGGTTGCCAATCTCATGGGCCACGCCCGCGGCCACGCGCCCCAGCGAGGCCAGCCGGTCCTGATGCGCCATGCGCGCGTCCACGGCCTTTCGCGCCGTGAAGTCCTCCACCAGGAGGGCCATGCCCTCGGACGTGCCCGTGCCCTGCTCCGCGGGAGAGAGCCGCGAGCGGTGCAGCCGGAGGATGCGCTCGACGCCCGCTACGGTGACACGCGTCTCCGTGTCTCCGTCCACACCGCTGGCGAAACCGGACAGCAGCGGGCCCCAGGGGGCGGGCAGGGCCTCCAGGGGATGGCCGCGCACGGTGTCCACCGGCACGCCGGAGAGCTGCTCGAGCGTCGCGTTCCAGATGACGACCTCACCATCCGGCCCCACCGCGCAGACGCCCACCGGGAGGTCCTCCAGGATGCGGCGCAGGTAGCGGCGCACGGCCTCCAGCGCCGGCACCGGGCCTTGCAGTCCCCTCGCGTCGCGGAGGCGCTCCTCGACGAAGCGGAGTTGTTCGGCCAGGGCCGTGCGCGCGCCGGGCTCCAGCCGCAGCGCCTCCTCCACCGTCATGCGTGCGAGCACGGGGCCCAGCAGGCCCGACAGGTTACGCTCCACGCCGTCGCGCAGGCGGCGCAGTTCGGAGGGCCGGCGCTCGTCCTGCGGCAGCGACAGAGACTTCAGCGCCCGGTCCACCTCCGCCGTCGCGGCCTCCTCACCCAGCAGCGGGGCCAGCTTGCGGCGGAACTCGTCGGGCGAGCCCGCCACCACGCCACCCGCGGCGGGCGCGGCCTCCTCGCGTGTGCAGGCCCGCGCGGCCTCTGCTTCCTCGGCGGACTGGCGCGTCGCCAGCGACACGCCGATGAAGGCCAGCCCGTTGAGCGTGAGCGAGGCGAAGGTGGCGAAGCCCCAGGGCTCACTGTCGGAGAACCCGAGCAGCGCCGCCATGCGGTGCGTCCACGCGACGACGCCCGGCGACGCCCATAGGGGCACCACCAGCGTCAGGAACCACAGGCTGGCGCCCGCCACCAGGCCCGTCAGCAGCCCGGCGCGCGTGGCACGCTTCCAGAACAGCAGCCCCAGCACGCCCGGGATGAACTGCGCCACCGCGACGAAGGACACCAGCCCCAGGTCCACCAGGCCCGTGCCGCGAATGTTCAGCAGCCAGTGGAAGCCGTAGCCGGCCAGGATGATGATGCCGATGAGCAGCCGGCGCGCCCACAGCAACCAGCCGTAGAGATTCGGCTGCCCGCGTGCGTAGCCCAGGGGCAGCACCAGGTGCGTGAGGCACATGGGCGCCAGGGCCAGCGTGGTGACGATGACCATGGCGCTGGCCGCGGAGACACCGCCCAGGAAGGCCCCCAGCGCCAGCCACGTGGCGCCGCGTGACGCGGGCACCGCCAGCACGTGGAAGTCCGCGGGCCAGGGCAGTCCCAGCGCCTCGCCGCTCCAGAGCACCACGGGGACGACCAGGTTCATCACCAGCAACAGCAGCGGGAAGGCCCAGGTGGCGGTGGCCAGTCCCTCACGCTCCGGGGCCTCGGTGAAGGCCACGTGGTAGCTGCGCGGCGTGAGGAACGCGGCCGCGCAAGAGAGCACCAGCAGCGGTGACCAGGAGGCATCTCGCGCCGGGCGCTGAAGTGCGTCGATGGCCTCTGGATGCGCGTCGACCCAGGCCAGCAGCCCGTCCACGCCGCCGAACACGTTGGAGACCGCCCAGACGCCCACGGCCACCAGTGCGACGAGCTTCACCGCGGACTCGAAGGCGATGGCCAGCATCAGGCCTTCGTGCCGCTCGCGCGGGGTGAGGTGCCGTGCGCCGAAGAGGACGGAGAAGACGGTGAGGACCGCGCAGAAGCCCAGGCCCACCAGCGTGGGAGACGCGGAGGGACTGAGCACGCGCGCGGACTCGACGACGGCCCGCACCTGGAGCGCCAGATAGGGGAGGCTGCCCGCCAGCAGGAACAGCGTCACCGCCGTGCCGGTGGATTGCCCCGGGTAGCGAAAGGCCAGCACGTCCGCTAGCGACGTGAGCTGCAACTCGCGGGACAGGCGCAGCAGCGGGCGCCACAGCACGGGAATCAGCAGGCAGGCCAGGGTGACGCCCAGGTAGATGCCCAGGTAGCGGAAGCCATGCCGGGCCGCGTAGCCCACGCTGCCGAAGTAGGACCACGACGTGGCGTACACACCCAGGGCCAGCGCGTAGACGAGCGGATGCTGGGTGATGCGCGCGGGGATGGCGCCTCGCTCCGCCGCGTAGGCCACCAGGAAGAGCACCAGCAGGTAGGCGACGGACGCGGCGACGAGCGAGCCGAGCTCGAGCGTCATGGGGCACGACTCCGGTGCGCCGCCCAGCCGCCCAGGAGGATGACGCCCAGCCACACCGCGAAGGGCAGGTACCCCGGCGCGCCCTCCGCCAGCCACAGTCGGCGCAGGGGAGAGCCGAAGAGGAGCACCGCGACGGCGAAGACGAGCAGCGACGGCATCACGGGGGCGTCGGGCTCGGTAGGGCGCTTCATGACGGCGAGGATACCAGCCGTGTCGCCTTCGGGTGACGAAGCCACCACACGCGTCGTGTGGACGCGGTGGGCCTGTTCGCCGGGCACGGGAGGCGCATCCTCACGGCGCACCTGCTGTCCGGACGTGGGCGCACGGGCCTGCCTGGTCGTGGATTGTGGCTCGACAGGCAGGCCGGGCCGTCCTGAGAATGCGGGCGGCCGAGCGGCGCCTGCGTGCGCCATCGGGGAACGGAGATGTGCGTGGAGACGCAGCCTGGCGGCTTCGGACCGCCGCGAGACGAACGTGAGATGGCCGCCGTCGCGGACATCATGATGCAGTCGTATGCCCTGTCACCCGCCGATATCGCCGCCTGGGTGCAGCGGGTGTCGCGGCCGGACCTGCGGTTGTTGCGCGAGGGCGGCGAGGTGGCGGCCACGCTCGTGTTCATCCGCATGGGGCAGTGGTACGGCGGGCGCAGCGTGCCCGTCATCGGCGTGGGCGGCGTGGGCGTATCTCCCGTCCACCGGGGACGCGGCACCGCCACGCGATTGATGCAGCACCTGCTGCGCGAGGCTCGCGCGACGGGCGCTCCGCTGTCGGTGCTCTATCCCGCGACGCAGCCGCTCTACCGGCGCGTGGGGTACGAGCACGCGGGCACGCGGCAGGAGATTCGCATCCAGGTCCCATCGCTGGACTTCAGTGAGCGGACGTTGTCGCTCCGGGCCATCGAGGAGAAGGACACGCAGGCCATCGTCCTGAGCTACCAGCGCCACGCGCGTCACCGGCCGGGCTGGCTGGACCGCGGGGACTTCTCATGGGGCCGCGTCCGCAACATGCGCGGCGAGGTGGCACATGGCTACCTGGTGGAGGGCAGCGCCGGTGTGGAGGGCTACCTCTACGTCATCCGCCGGCAGCTCAAGGACTTCAATCAGGAGCTGTTCCTCACCGACGTCGTGGCCCATACGCCCGCGGCGGCGCGGAGGATTCTGAGCTTCCTGGGGGACCACCGTTCCCTGGCCACGGATGTCTTCTGGTACGGCGGCGTGGACGACCCGCTGCTCCTGCTGCTTCGCGAGCAGACGTACGCGGTGAAGCAGGCCACGCACTGGATGGTGCGGGTGCTGGACGTGGCCTCCGCGTTGGAGGCGCGCGGCTGGCCGGAGGGACTCTCCGGCACCCTCCATCTGGACGTCGAGGACGACCTCTTCCCGGAGAACCAGGGCCGCTTCGTGCTGGAGGTCTCGGACGGTCAGGCGCGCGTGCGCCGTGGCGGCGACGGCGGCCTGCGGCTGCACGTGCGGTACCTGGCGCCGCTCTACACCGGCCACCTGTCCGCGGCGTCGCTGCGGGCCATGGGCGCGCTGGAGGGTGATGATGCCTCGGTGCGCGCGGCGGGCAGTCTCTTCGCCGGGGCGCCGCCCTCCTTGCGCGACATGTTCTGACCCGGGCCGGGCGCTCTATCGGGCCCGGCGCGGGAGTGCTAGGAGCGCAAGCAGTCCTTCACAGGAGCGTGCAGGCAATGCGGGCATTCGTCACCGGTGGTTCAGGCTTCGTGGGCAGGCACCTCCTCACCGCGCTGAAGGTGCGCGGGACGCCCGCTCGGGCCCTGGCGCGCTCGGCCGCGGCACTGGCCTCGGTGACGGAGGCCGGCGCAGAGGCCTTCGAGGGCGACCTGTCGGACGTGGAGAAGCTGAAGGCCGGCATGCAGGGCTGTGACACCGTCTTCCATTGCGCCGCGGTGGTGAAGAGCTGGGGCGCGCGCAGCGAGTTCTATGAGACGAACGTGCGCGGCACGGAGCGGGTGCTGGAGGCGGCACGCGCCGCGGGCGTCAAGCGGCTGGTCCACGTCAGCACGGAGGCGGTGCTGGCGGATGGCTCGCCCCTGGAGCGGGTGGATGAGACGATGCCCCTGCCTGAGCGCCCCATTGGCGACTACCCCTCCACCAAGAGCGAGGCGGAGCGCCGGGTGCTCAGCGTGAATGCGCCGGACTTCGTCACCGTGGCGGTGCGTCCCCGCTTCATCTGGGGCGCCGGTGACACGTCGCTGCTGCCGCAGTTCCAGGAGGCGGTGCGGACCGGGCGCTTCCGGTGGTTCGGCGGCGGCCGTTACCTGACGTCCACCTGCCACGTGGCCAACTGCGTGGAGGGCATGCTGCTGGCGGCGGAGAAGGGCCGCGGCGGCGAGGCCTATTTCCTCACCGACGGGGAACCCGTGGAGTTCCGGGGCTTCATCACCGCCATGCTCGCGACGCAGGGCGTGGACGCGGGCGAGCGCACCCTGCCATATGGCGTGGCCGCGACGGTGGCCACGGTGGGGGACTTGCTGTGGGGCACCTTCGGCCTGGGAGGCCGGCCTCCGCTCACCCGCACCGAGGTGTTGCTGATGGGGCGAGAGGTGACGGTGCGAGACGACAAGGCCCGCCGGGAGCTGGGGTACGAGGGCCGCCGCTCCCGTGAAGAAGGGCTCCGGGAGATGAAGGCGGAGCATCAGAGCACGGCGTCGCGTATGCTCTGAGGCATGCGAAGGTTCGAGTTCGTGGAAGGCTCCAGCTCCAAGTTCTGGGAGCCGGAGCTCAAGGGCAACACCTTCATCGTCACCTTCGGCCGCATCGGCACCGCCGGTCAGCGGCGGGAGAAGGCTTTCGCGGACGAAGCCGGCGCCCGGAAGGAATACGAGAAGAAGGTCGCTGAGAAGCTGCGCGAGGGCTACCTCGAGGTGACGGAGGGCGGCGCCGCGGAGGCCGCGCCCGCGCCACCGCCCGCGCCGAAGAAGGCGGAGCTTCCCCGCCGCGTGCCCGCGGCCACGCCCACGCCCGAGTCGCTGAAGGCCGCCGCCGAGGCGCTGGCCGCGCTCCGGGCCCGGCTGGGGTGGCGGAGCTGGGAGGTGACGTCGCGGGCCCGGCGTGCGAAGCGCGCGCTGCGGGCCCTGGGCGGCGTGGACCCCGCGGCCCACTCGGAGCTGGCGGGCACCTTCACCGCGTTGATGGAGCGCGTCGTCGCTCCGAAGAAGGATGGCCGGCTCCCGCTGCGGCACGCGCTCGCGTTGCTGGGCGAACTGGACGTGGCTGCCTTCACCCGCGCGGCCGAGGTGTGGCTCGCCGCGCCGGACGCCGTCCCCGCCGCGACGACCGTGGCCCGGCAGGCGTCGGCGCTGGGGCAGCCCGAGCTGGCGCTGCGCATGGGCATGCTGCTGGCGGAGCGTCCCGGTCAGGCGGGCGCGCCTTCCGAGGAGGGGTGGAGCAAGCGGTGGACGCGCCTGCGGCCGCACGTGGAGGAACAACTGTCCTCCAGCGGCGGCTCGCTGGCCACCTGGGCCCAGTCCATCGATGCCTCGAAGGACGCGCACCTGGCCAGCCGGTTGGCCCGCCTGGAGGCGTGAGGCGCCGGCGTCGTTGGCTTTCAGGAGCGCGTGGGAGTGCCCCACGCGCTCCGCGAGAGGCGGTGGGCTAGCCCGGGCCGCCGTCGCTGGGCGCGGTCGACTTCTTGGCGGCGCCCTGGCCCGAGGACGGGACGCTGTCGGGCTGTCGGTCCATCTCCGCCGTCGGATAGGCGCGCGCGGCATCCAGGTAGGACTGGGGCTTGATGCGCCGGCGCATGCGCCACGACAGGTTGTCGGGCTGCACGAGCACGGGCTCACCTTCGGCGCGCTGCTCCACCAGGTGTCCGTCGCAGAAGCGCCACAGCTTGCGGCCGTCCACCTCCTGCCGCGCGTAGAACAGGTCCGTCTGCCCCACCTGGGGGTTGGGCGGGCACCAGGTGCGGCGGGCGGCCTCCTCCCGCTCGGGCATCTCCTCGCGCCACTGCCGGCGGGCATCCTTCAGTGCCACGGCAGCCAGCACCTTGGGCCCTTCTTCCAGCCGGGCATCCACCTCCGTCAGCAGCTCCTGGCCACGACGGGCAATCTCCGGGAAGGCCCCGGTGTTGCGGAAGCCGCACTCCTTCAGGCGGTTGAGCGTGTAGCGGTGCACCTCCATGAGGGGCGGAAGTGAGCCGGTGGCCTCCCGCATCATCGCCAGTTGGCGAGCGTGGTCCGGCGCGTCCAGCTTGGAGAGGTTCTCCGTCTCCCGGAGGAAGCGGGCCATGGTTCCATTCACCGTCGTCAGCTCGTCCGCCAGCCACCGCGGTTCCGAGGACGCACAGGGGTCCGCTTTCGCCTTCTTGTAGTCCCGGTACTCCGCTCGGGACATGCCGAGCGAATAATGCTCCACCGGAGGAGCGGGCTTGGTCGCGCACGCGCTCAGCGCCGTGCCCAGGCCCGCAAGCACGAGCTGCCGAATGTTTGGCGTCATCCGCCCATTCTGGCATGTAATTTGTGTTCAAACAAACGTGCAGAAGCGGACACTTCGGGTTTCAGGCCCGGGGCCCAGGCGGGCGTGCCGCCTCTGTACGGCGTCGCGGAGGTTGCCTACAAGGATGCTCAGGCGCAGAGCACCCGTTCCCAGAAGTGCGAGCCGGTCCATGAAGCCCGCGGTCCTCATCATCATCGGGGTGCTCACTGCGTTGGGTGGGGCCCTCTACCTGTCTTCGCGGCGCGCCGCGGAGCGAACGGAAGAGGCGCGTCCCGCGGCGCAGGCGCCCGTCTCCACCCGCGCGGTGCGGACGGAAATCACGTTCCTCTACAGCACGGAGAAGAAGGCGTGGGTGGAGGAGGCCGCGGCGGACTTCCAGAAGGCGCATCCGCTCATCCGGGTGAACCTGGTGGGCCAGGGCTCGCTGGAGGCCGCGCGGGCCATCCTCGAAGGCCGTGAGCGGCCCACCGTGTGGAGCCCCGCCGACAGCGCGGTGCTGCGGATGCTGGAGTCGGACTGGGCCACGGACGCCACGCGCGAGCCGCTGTTCGCCTCGGAGGGCGAAGCGGCGCCGCGGCCGTTGGTGAAGACGCCGCTCGTCTTCGTGGCGTGGGAGGACCGGGCGGAGGTGCTCCTGCGCGCCAGCGGCGGGGGCGCGGTGTCCTGGAAGGTCATCCACGACGCGGTGTCCAGTGACCAGGGCTGGCCGGCGGTGGGCGGCCAGCCGGAGTGGGGCTTCGTGAAGCTGGGCCACACGGACCCCACGCGCTCCAACTCCGGGCTCCAGGCGCTGCTGCTGGCGTCGCTGGAGTTCTACGGCAAGCAGAGCGGATTGACGGTGGCTGACCTGCTGGAGCCGCGGTTCCAGACATGGCTGAGCCAGTTGGAGCGGGGCACGGGCCGCTTCGAGCAGTCCACGGGCGCGCTGATGGCGGACATGGTCCGCTTCGGCCCGTCCCGCTACGACATCGCCGTGGTGTACGAGAACCTGGCCATCGCCCAGCTCTCCCAACCGCCGGGGAACTGGGGGGCGCTGAAGGTCCTGTACCCGACGCTCACGTCCTGGAGCGACCATCCCGCGGCGGTGCTGGACGGGGACTGGGTGCTGCCTCGCCAGCGTGAGGCCGCGCTGGAGTGGCTGCGCTATCTGCACAGCCGGCCGGTGCAGCAGCGCGCGCTGGCCTTCGGCTTCCGCCCCGCGGATGCCTCCGTGCCGCTGACGCCCCCCGGAGAGGCCAGCCTCTTTCCCCCGCTGGCCGCGCGGGGCCTCCAGGTGGACGTGCCGGACGGCGCGGCAGTCCCTGATGGCGCGGTGGTCCGCAACCTCCTCACGCTGTGGACGCGGCGGGTGGGCAATGCGCGGTCGCCGTAGCCCGTCGCTTCGCCCGGTGCTCCGCCATCAGCCGCCGCGCGCCACCAGGTCGATGAAGCCGCGAATCCAGATGAGATTCACGGCGTCGCAGGCGTCACGCGGTGTCGGCGTCGTCGTCTC
Source organism: Myxococcus sp. AB036A (assembly GCF_006547355.1). Classification (NCBI taxonomy): domain Bacteria; kingdom Pseudomonadati; phylum Myxococcota; class Myxococcia; order Myxococcales; family Myxococcaceae; genus Myxococcus; species Myxococcus sp. AB036A. Next base: position 19,270 of record NZ_VHLC01000039.1, read on the forward strand.
CAGCGCGGCCGTGTAGGGCACGCCCTGGCGCGTGTACCAGTCGGTGACGCTGCCGTCGTGGTACTCGATGAGGCCGTCCGCGTCGGTGAAGCTGTGGTCGTCCACCTTCTGGCTGCGCACCACCGCGACGTGCTTCGCGCTGGCTTCCACCAGCGGGCGGTAGGCGGCCTTGTCTCCGAAGGTGTACGCATACGTCGACGCCCCGCCCAGGTAGTCGTCCTGGTGGATGTCGAGCGCGGCGGCCGGAGCGGCATAGCGCGCCAGCTCGCTGCGTATCGCGCGCGTCTCCTTGGGGCCTCCGTCATACAGCGCCCAGCGGAGGAAGGGGCGCGCGACGTTCAATTCGCCTACCCACTCCCCGGGGGCGACTTCGTAGCGGAGGAAGTCGTTGTTGGGCTTCTCGCCGCTGCGGTTGTACCGGGTACCCGCCTCGAAGCCGGACGGGTTGATGCAGGGGTAGACGCGCAGCCCCACGCCGCGCTCCACCGCGTACGCCGCCACCGCTGGGAAGTGCTCGGCCAGGGTGAGGGGGCCGGCGGGTTCCTCTCCGTGGAAACCGGAGGTGATGACCAGCCAACGCTCTCCCGGGACGACGAGCCGGAAGAGAGGGTAGTCCTGGTCCCCCTCCGTCACGCGGCCGTATTCGGAGATGTCCGCGACCTGGGCGTGGGCGCGGATCCGCTTTGCGTAGTCGGTGTAATTCACGCACCTAAACTAGCCGTGCTCCGCCGCCCCGCCCACCCTTTCCCGCAAGCGCACACCCCACCTGTCCTGACGCCACGGTGGCGTGCGCGCGGACTACGGGCCTACGTGCTCGCGGTACTGTTCGGCCAGCGCCTTGCGCTGCTGCGGCGTCAGCGTGCCGTGGACCTCCAGGGCGGCGTCTGTCGCCTGGTGAGCGAAGGCGCGCATGGCCTCGATGCGCGCGTCCACCAGGTCGTGGAGCTTCTGCCGGTCCGGCGTGTCCGACGCGAGTTGTTGGAAGGCCTCTTCGCGCACCGCGCGGTGCTCCTGCATCAGCTGCACCCCGTCGGAGAACAATCGGTCCTTCACGGCGTGGATGGACTGACGCTGGGACTCCGTGGCGTCCAGCGTGTCCAGCTTGTCGTCGAGCTTCCACGTCACCAACTGCTTCACGCGCTCTGGGTCCTTGCCCCACCGGGGGCCTCCCCGCAGCGCGAAGCCGCTGAGCAGCGCGACGGCGAGCATCGCGGAACCGACGACGGCGAACCTCTTCATCATGGCCTTCTCCTGGGTGGAGCGCGGACGGCTCCACGTGAAGTCGCCACCCCTCGCGGCGACGGTGGCAATGTGCCGGCCCGCCGTTGCTGGGACTTGTACGAGGCGTGAAGAAGTATGAAGCCGCCCGTGCGCTCACCGGCCCAGGGGCCACGTCCCGGCGCCTGGGGTTGGACCCATCGTGATTTCCACGGAGACGGGCGGTGGGAAGGGCGGGCCGTTAGCGTTCCGTCCAGGGCTTCCGCTCATGGCGGAACGCCGCAAGAGGCCGATTTTCCGGCTTCCCCCGCGCTGCTCCGCCAGGGGCAACACTGGACTGGCGAGCAGGGGAGCACGGCCCTAGTGTTCGGTGTTCGGTTGCACCCCGGCCTCCAGGAGCGGAACGCGCTTATGTCCTTTACCCATCTCCACCTGCACACCCTCTACTCGCTCCTCGATGGGGCGATCCGGATGAAGGACCTCATCAAGACGGTGAAGGAGAAGGGGATGAGCAGCGTTGCCGTGACGGACCACGGCAACATGTTCGGCGCCATCGACTTCTACAAGAAGGCGAAGGACGCCGGCATCAAGCCGATTCTGGGCATGGAGGCCTACGTCGCCGGGCCCAAGGGGCGTGAGGACCGCTCCGAGAAGGTCTCCCACCACCTCATCCTGGTGGCGAAGAACGAGGAGGGTTACGCCAACCTGCGCTACCTCTCCTCCACCGCGTACATGCACGGGTTCTACTACCACCCGCGCATCGACAAGAAGGTGCTCGCCGAGCACAGCAAGGGCCTGTTCGCGCTCACCGCGTGCCTGGGTGGTGAAGTCACCAGCGCGTGCTTCCGCGGCGACATGGACCACGCCCGCCGCGCCGCGCAGGAGTACAAGGACATCTTCGACCCGGGGCACTTCTTCCTGGAGGTGCAGTCCAACGGGATGCCGGAGCAGGACAAGGCGAACGAGAACCTCAAGCAGCTCTCGCGCGACCTGGACATCCCGCTGTGCGCCACCGCGGACGCGCACTACATCAAGCGCGAGGACGCGCGGGCCCACGAACTGCTCATGTGCATCGCCAGCGGCAAGACGCTGGCGGACGGCAAGCGCATGAAGCACTCCACGGACAAGCTCTACGTCACCAGCCCCACGGAGATGCTGGAGTTCTTCAAGGACACGCCCGAGGCGGTCCACAACACCCAGCGAATCGCCGAGCAGTGCAACCTGGAGCTCAAGCTGGGCAAGCCGATGTTGCCCACCTTCAAGGTGCCGGACAGCCACACGCCGGACAGCTTCATGGCAGAGCTGGCGTACGAGGGCCTGCGCGAGCGCTTCAAGGAGCTGGCGGCCACCGTCACGTACCCCATCGACCGCGAGCAGTACCAGGCGCGGCTGGCGCTGGAGATTGGCGTCATCCAGAAGATGGGGTTCAGCGGCTACTTCCTCATCGTCCAGGACTTCATCAACTGGGCGAAGAAGATGAACATCCCGGTGGGCCCGGGCCGTGGCTCCGGCGCCGGCAGCCTGGTGGCCTACGCGCTGCGCATCACCGACGTGGACCCCATCCCGTACAACCTCCTGTTCGAGCGCTTCCTGAACCCGGAACGCGTGTCGATGCCCGACTTCGATATCGACTTCTGCCAGGACCGCCGGGACGAGGTCATCCAGTACGTCGGCCGGAAGTACGGCGAGATGAACGTGGGGCAGATCATCACCTTCGGCTCGCTCAAGGCGAAGAGCGTGCTGCGCGACGTGTGCCGCGTGTTCGCGCTGCCGTTCAGCGAAGGTGACCGCATCGCGAAGCTGGTTCCCGAGGTGCTCAACATCACCTTGAGGGAGGCCATCGAGATGGAGCCTCGCCTCAAGGAGATGATGGAGACGCCCTCCAACATCGGCGAGGTGGAGGGCAAGCCCGTCACCACCAGGGACGTGCTCGAAATCGCGCTCGCGCTGGAGGGCCTGCACCGCCAGCCCGGCATGCACGCCGCAGGCGTGGTGATTGCCGACAAGCCGCTGTGGGAGTTCGTGCCCGTCTACCAGCCGCCGGGTGAAAAGACGCTCATCACCCAGTTCGCCAAGGACGAGGTGGAAGCGGCCGGCCTGGTGAAGTTCGACTTCCTCGGTCTGAAGACGCTCACGGTGATTCAGCACGCGCTGGACCTGGTGAAGCGCAACCACGGCAAGGACATTCCGCGGCACGAGATTCCGCTCAACGACGAGAAGACCTGGGAGTTGATGGCCAAGGGCGACACGGCCGGCATCTTCCAGATGGAGTCCAGCGGCTTCACGGAAATGGTCGTGAAGCTCAAGCCGAACTGCTTCGAAGACGTCATCGCCGCCGGCGCGCTCTACCGCCCGGGTCCGCTGGACTCCGGCATGGTGGACGTCTTCATCAACCGCAAGCACGGCCGGGAGAAGGTGTCGTACCCGCACCCCGCGCTGGAGCCGGTGCTCAAGGACACCTACGGCGTCATCGTGTACCAGGAGCAGGTGATGCAGATTTCGCAGGTCCTGGGTGGCTACACCCTGGGCCGCGCGGACCTGCTTCGCCGCGCCATGGGCAAGAAGAAGGCCGAGGTCATGCAGGCCGAGCGGGCCGGCTTCCTCGAGGGCTGCGCGAAGAACAACGTCGACCTCAAGGTCGCCGGTGAAATCTTCGACCTGATGGAGAAGTTCGCCGAGTACGGCTTCAACAAGAGCCACTCGGCGGCCTACGGCCTGGTCACCATCCACACGGCCTGGCTGAAGGCGCACTACCCCTGCGAGTTCATGGCGGCCCTTCTCTCCAGCGAGAAGGACAACACGGACAAGGTGGTGAAGCACATCGGCGAGGCGCGCGAGTCGGGCCTCGAGGTGCTGCCGCCGGATGTGAATCAGTCCGACATGGAATTCGGCGCGGTGAGCGGGAAGATTCGCTTCGGCCTGGGCGCCATCAAGGGCGTGGGCGAGGGCGCCATCGAGTCCATCCTGGAGGCGCGCAAGGACGGCCCCTTCAAGAGCCTGTTCGACTTCTGCGAGCGCGTGGACAGCCGCAAGGTGAACCGGAAGGTGATGGAAGCGCTGGTGAAGGCGGGGGCCTTCGACTTCGAGAAGCGCTCGCGCCGGCAGATTTTCGACACCATCGAGAAGGCGATGAACCGCGGCTCGGCCAGCCAGAAGGACAAGGCGGCCGGCCAGAGCTCGCTGTTCGGCATGCTGGCGGGTCCGTCCTCGGACGGTGGTGGCGGCGGGCTGAAGGACGACTACGTCGAGGTGGAGGACTGGTCGGAGAAGGAGCGGCTGTCGCTGGAGAAGGAGGCCATTGGCTTCTACGTGTCCGGCCATCCGCTGCACCAGTACGACAAGGAGCTGAAGCGCTACGCGCGGCCGATTACGGCGGTGCAGCGCGCGCGCAAGGACGACAAGCTCACGGTGGCGGGCATCGTCACGGTGCTGCGCGAGCGGCCCACGAAGACGGGCAAGCGCATGGCGTGGGTGACGATTGAGGACTTGTCCGGCTCCATCGAGCTGGTGTGCTTCCCGGGCAAGGACGGCACGCGCAACGTGATGGGCCGGGACGGCAAGTGGGCGAAGCAGGGCCCCAAGCCGGGCTTCGAGAACTGGGAGCACCTGCTCAAGTCGGACGACCCCATCCTGGTGTCGGGCACGGTGCAGATCAGCCAGCGTGACGAGGACACGCCGACGCCGGAGCTCATCGTCGACGACATCCAGAGCCTCAAGGCGGTGCGTGAGAAGCGCACCAAGCGGCTGGAGCTGCGCGTGCCGGCGGACCTGCTCACGGAGGAGCGGGTGGCGAAGCTGCACGAGTTGGCGAAGAAGTACGCCGGCGCCACGCCCGTGGCGGTGAGCGTGCTCTTCAAGGGCGAGGGCGAGGCGCTCATCGGCAACACGTCCATCAAGGTGCAGGTGAATGACGACCTGCTGCTCGCGGTGGACCGCCTGTTCGGCATGCGGGTGGTGGAGTTCGGCTGACGTCTTGAATTGGAGGCCTGAATGGACGGGACCTACAAGTCGCTGCGCATCGAGAAGACTGAAGGCGTCGCCGAGCTGGTGCTCACCGGCCCTGGCAAGGGCAACGCCATGGGGCCCGACTTCTGGCGGGAGATGCCCGAGGCCATCCGCGCGCTGGATGCGGATGACTCCGTCCGTGTCGTGCTGGTTCGCGGCGAGGGCAAGCACTTCACCTTCGGCCTGGACCTAATCGGGATGATGGAGTCCCTGGGGCCGCTGCTCACCGGCGAAAGCAACCTGGCCCTGGAGCGCTTGAAGCTGCTGTCGCTGATTGGCGACATGCAGCAGGCCACCGAGGGCATGGCCCGCTGCCGCAAGCCCGTCATCGCCGCCGTGCACGGCTGGTGCATCGGTGGTGGCATGGACCTCATCGCCGCGTGTGACTTCCGGTACTGCTCCGAGGACGCGAAGTTCTCCTTGCGCGAGGTGAAGGTGGGCATCGTCGCCGACCTGGGCGCGCTTCAGCGGCTGCCTCGCATCATCGGCGAGGGCCACACGCGTGAGCTGGCCTACACCGGTGGCGACGTGGACGCGGCGCGCGCCCTGCGCATGGGGCTGGTGAACGAGGTGTTCCCCACGCCGGAGGCCCTGCTGGAGGAGGCCCGAGCGACCGCGAAGCGCATCGCCGAGAATGCCCCGCTCGTCGTCCAGGGCGCCAAGCAGGTCATGGAGTACTGCGCGGACAAATCCATCGCGGATGGCCTGCGTTATGTGGCGGTGTGGAACTCCGCGTTCCTTCAGTCCCATGACCTGGCCGAAGCCTTTTCCGCATTCGTGGAACGCCGTCCCCCTCACTTCCAGGGGCGCTGAGCCCCCCGGTCGAGGGGCTTCCTCCGCTTGCGCTGGCGATGCGAGAGTTCCAGGAGTACCTGGGATTCGGAGTCCGGCGACATGACGGAAAGCATCGCGCTGCTGGGGTACGGCCGCTTTGGCCGTGCCCTGTCTGGCCTCCTGCTGGGGGCGGGCCTCCCGCATCGGGTGTTCGAGCCGCGTCAGGATGACGTGCCCGACGCACTGCGGGCACCGACGCTCGTGGATGCTGTCGATGGCGCTGGGTTGGTGGTGCTCGCCATGCCCGTGTCTGGAATGCGCTCGGTGCTGGAGGAGCTTCGCCCGCGCCTTTCTCCAGCGCAGACGGTGCTCGACGTCGGAAGCGTCAAGGTGCGCCCTGTGCAGGTGTTGGCCTCCGTGTTGGGGCGGGACATCCCCTGGGTGGGCACGCATCCGCTGTTCGGCCCGGCCAGTCTGGCGAGGGGCGACCTGCCTCGCCGCACGGTGGTATGCCCGAACGAGCTGCACCCAGAGGCCGTGCGCAAGGCCCGGGTCCTGTTTGAACGCATCGGCTGTGAAGTGACGGAGCTGTCGCCGGATGCTCACGACGCGCTGATGGCGCGCACGCACGTGCTCACCTTCTTCCTGGCGCACGGACTGCTCAAGGCGGAGGCCGGAAAGGACCTGCCCTTCGCGCCGCCCAGCTTCCAGCCCGTGGCCCGCCTGGAGGAGTACGCACGGCTGGAGGTGCCCCATCTCTTCGGCGTCGTGCAGTCGGAGAATCCCTACGCGCGGGACGCACGCGTGCGGCTGCTGGATGCGCTCACGCAGCTCCACCTGGGTTGTGAATCAGGGCGCTCGGGCGCGCCGGAGCCTGTCGCCGCGCCGCCCGGGCTGACGGACGTCCGGGAGCGCGTGGATGCGTTGGACCGTGAGCTGGTTCAACTCTTGGAACGTCGCGCCCAGCTCATCCAGCAGGCCGCACACCTGAAGGCCGAGCACGGACTCCCGCTGCCAGACGCGGAGCGCGAGGCGAGCCTGCTGGAGACCCGGCGCCAGTGGGCCACGGAGCAGGGGATGGACGCGGACGACACGGAAGACGTGTTCCGCGCCGTCCTGCGCTTCTCTCGCCGCGCCGTGCCCACGGGCTCCCGCTGAGCGCGGTGGGCTTCAGCGTCAGCGCTGCACGGTGAAGGTGGGGTTGAGCACCTTCATCGTTCCCTTCGTCACACCGAACTGTTCATGCACCGCCGCGCGGCGCACGGCCTCCGCAGGGGAGATGCGACCGGCCAGCAGCTCCTGGTACGCGGAGAGCACGCGCGAAGCCTCCTCGCGGGACTCGCGCACGAACTCCACCCGGAAGCGCCGCACGCCCCGCGCGAGCAGCGACGGCACGAGCGAGGCCGCGCTCTGCGCCTGTGCGTTGAACACCGTGTTCCGGCACCCCACGTCCACCACCACCGGGTGCTCCAGCCCCTTGTGGTCCCTCAGGGACACGCGGTGCTTCTCACACGGACGTCCACAGCTCCGGTAGTCACGCCCGTGGGACAGCGTGTGGGAATACACGCAGTGCTCGGTGTGGAACGTGGAGATGTGGTGATGCACCGTCACCGTGAAGCGCTCCGCGGGCAGGTGCTCCAGCATGGCCCCCAACTGCACCGCGTCCAGGTCATGCGCGAACGTCAGCGTGTCCAGCCCAAGCCCCAGCAGATGCAGCGCCGTCACGGAGTTGGTGACGTTGAGCGAGAAGTCCGCGTGCAGGGCAGGGCGCGTCTCCCCGGGCGCGGGCGGCCGCTCCAGGAAGTGCATCATCGCGCCCCAGTGCCGCACCAGCACCGCGTCCGGCTTCAGCTTCGCGATGCGCGCGTCGTAGCCCTCTTCGCCCGGCTTCTGCACGCGCACCGTGGCAATCGTTACGCGCAGCCCCGCCGCGCGCGCACGCTCCACCGCGCGCTGCAGGCCCACCAGCTCCATCCAATCCAGCTCGACCTCGGGCAGCCCCGCGGCAATCACCGCTTCGAGCTGCTCGTCCGTGCGGCACAGCGGCAGCAAGCGCACGTCCTCCACGGCGCGGGGCGTCGGCTGCACACGCTCACGCAGCGACGCGCGCAGAGACTCCAGCGTGGAGCCTTCGTTCACGGTCCGCACCGGACCGCACGCCACGGCGTCCGACAGCTCCGCCACCAGCCGGCGACGCAGCGCCTTCATCTCCGACACCGGTAAATGCAGCCCCGCCGCCAGCCCGGACGTATCGAGCCCCGTCAGCGTGAAAGGCGTTCCGCCCAGCGCCGCCAGCTTGTCCCGCAGCAGCGCTTCGTCGATGCCGCCACCGCGCGCCTCGGCCAGCGCCACCTCGCTGGATACCGAATAGACGTGTCCACCGCGTGCCCGGCCCACCACGGTGAGCGGCGAACCGGCGGCGCCTGTCACGGTCAACTCCAGAGGCACGCGGCCTTCGGGCTCGCCGCGCCCCAGCAGCTCCTCCGTGCGCTTCGCCAGGGCCGGGTCGCTCGTCATCCAGACGCGCTGGCCCGGCTTCACCCGGCCCATGTCCGGACCGGGATTGCCGAAGCCCAGCACCCAGCCACGGCCCTTGCGCTCCACTCGGAACAGCGGACCGCCGGGCTCGTGCTTGTCCTCAGGGTGCCCGTCGTCGAACACCACGCCCATGCCGGGGCGGGGCGACACTTCGGCCGCCACCGGTGTCTCCGTCTCCAGTGGAGAGGACACCTTGCCCACGGGGGCATCCGGGCGCGCCTTCTCGTCGTCCTGGCCCAGCCCGCCCGTCCAGGGACGGCCCTCTGTGTCGTCCACCACGCGCACGTCACGGCCGTGCACGGACTCCACGCGGCCCAGGTACGCGCCCCGGTGCTTCGGGAAGCGCCCCTCCACCAGCGTCTGGTGGTCCGAGCCCGCGAAGAAGCCGTGCGAGAAGCCCCGGCTGTACGACAGCGTCATGTCCGCCAGGTCCTTGCGCAGCGCACCCGTGTCCGGCGTCCCCGCGGACACGCCATCGACCCAGCGCCGGTAGCCCTGCACGGCCGTGGCGACGTACTGCGGCCCCTTCTGCCGGCCTTCAATCTTCAGCGAGTGGACGCCAATCTCCACCAGCTGCGGCACCGCCATCACACCCGCGAGGTCCTTGGGGCTGAGCAGGTACTGCACGTCGCCCAGCTCCCGCGTCTGGCCATCCACCACCAGGTCGTACGGAAGCCGGCACGACTGTGCGCACTGTCCCCGGTTGGCGGAGCGTCCACCCCACGCCTCGCTCGTGAGGCACTGACCGCTCCACGACATGCAGAGCGCGCCGTGGATGAAGACCTCCAGCTCCACGTCCGTCTCCGACGCCAGCCGGCGAATCTCCGCCACGGACAGCTCTCGCGGCACCACCACGCGCGTGGCGCCCAGGCCCTTCGCGAAGCGCGCGCCTTCCGCGCTCGAAATGGTCATCTGCGTGGAGGCATGGACCTCCATCTGCGGACACACCGCGCGGGCCACCAGCGCAATCGCGGGGTCCTGGACGATGAGCGCGTCCACGCCGGCTTCGGCGATGCGGCGCAGGATGTTCTCCACCACCGGGAGCTCGGGCTCGAAGACCAGGGTGTTCAGCGTCAGATAGGCGCGGGCGCCGGCGCGGTGCACGAGCGCCAGCGTCTCCGGCAGGGTGGCGAGCGAGAAGTTCTCCGCGCGTGCGCGTGCGTTGAACCCTTCGTCCAATCCGAAATAGATGGCGTCCGCGCCACTGGCGAGCGCGGCCTTCATCGAGTCGAGGTCCCCAGCGGGGGCGAGGATTTCGGGGCGGCGGCGGGTCATGGCGCGACCTCTAACACACGGCCCCGGGTTCCGCTGTCCGTCCAGCGAACGTCATGGACGCAGTGCGGCAGGTTTGTTCAAGTCCCTGCCCGGTTGCTTCCACAGGAGACGGGTCCAAATGGCTGATGGCGTGTTCCGGGACGGGCTGCTCGCGGGCAAGGTGGCGTTCATTTCTGGCGGCAGCAGTGGCATCAACCTCGGCATCGCTGAGGCCTTCGTGAAGGCGGGCGCCAAGGTGGCCATCAACGGCCGCAACGTGGAGAAGCTCGAGGCCGCGGTGAAGGGGCTTCAGGCGCACGGCACCGCCATGGGCGTGGCCGCCGACGTCCGGGACTATGCCGCGGTGGAGAAGGCCCTCCAGACGGTGCGCGAAGCCTACGGTGAGCTGGACGTCGTCGTGTGTGGCGCCGCCGGCAACTTCCCCGCGCCCGCGCTGGGCATGTCCTCCAACGGCTTCAAGGCCGTCATGGACATCGACGTGCTGGGCACCTTCAACATCAGCCGCGCCGCCTTCGAGCACCTGCGCAAGCCGGGCGCGTCCCTCATCAACATCTCCGCGCCCCAGGCCTATCTCCCCATGGCCATGCAGGCCCACGTCTGTGCTGCCAAGGCCGGCGTGGACATGCTCACCCGCGTGCTGGCCATTGAATGGGGTGGCTCCGGCGTGCGCGTCAACGCGATTACCCCTGGTCCCATCGACGACACGGAAGGCATGCGCCGGCTCGCCCCCAGTGACGAGGGCCGCGACAAGCTCGCCCAGGCCCTGCCGCTCCAGCGTTTCGGGAAGAAGCAGGACATTGCCCAGCTCGCGCTCTTCCTGGCGTCGGAAGGCTCGTCCTACATCACCGGCTCCATCATGGTCTGCGACGGTGGCCAGTCCCTGCTGGGCGGCGGCGCGCTCATGGCCGCGCTCGGCATGTAAAGGAGACGCACTCAACGGGGCATGGGTCACGATAGCCCCGTGGGTTCCACCCGGGATGCAAAGCTCTGGTGGAGGTCTACGTGGTGAAGGGACTTGTCTGGTAGAAGGCACTGGGACCTCGCGAGTGCTCTCTTCCGTGCGGGGTCCGTTCGTTCCCGGAGCCGCTCATGTCCCGTTGTCCTCTCGCGCTCACCCGGTTGCTGGGGTTGGGCGTGCTGTGCCTCGGCGTTGTGCTGGTGGGGTGTGGTGACAGCGGCACGTCGCCGCTCCCGCCGCTAGCGAAGTCTCTGCCCGACGCGGCGCTCTCCACGGTGCAGGTGGACCGGGTGGAGCAGGTGCTGGCGGACGGCGTGGACCGGGTCACCATCACCGTGACGGTGCGGCAGAAGGACGGCGCTCCCATGGAGGGCCGCGCGGTGCGGGTGGAGGTCTCCGGCGACGGGAACACCGTGACGCAGCCCGCGGACCGGACGAATGCCCAGGGCGTGGCCACCGCGTCCGTGGTGTCCACGCGAGGCGGCTCGAAGCGGGTGACGGCCTCGGTGGATGCCGAGGGAGGCGCGGTGGTGCTGGGCTCGCGTCCCGTCGTCGGCTTCACCGCGCTGCGGGCTACGAGGCTGGCCTTCGCGGCGGCCTCGCTGTCGGCCCGAGCCGGTGCACCCATTGGCGGGCTGGACGTCGAGTTCCGGGACGCCGACGGCCGCCCGGTTCCGTCCGTCACGGGGGAGGTGACGCTCTCGCTGGCCGCTGGCCCGGGTGGGGCTTCCCTGGGAGGCACGCTCCGCGCTCAGGCCGTGGACGGCGTCGCCCGCTTCCAGGAAGTGGTGCTGACGCGCGCGGGCCAGGGCTATCAGCTCAAGGCTGAGGCCACCGGCGTCGAGGGCGCGGTCAGCCCTTCGTTCGACGTGACGCCGGCCGCCGCCGCCACCGTCGAGGTGACGGGGCTGCCGCAGACCGCCATCGCGGGCTCCACGCATGATGCGGAGGTGACGGTGCGTGACGCGTTCGGCAACGTCGCAAGTGGCTATCGCGGCACGCTGAGCGTGCAGTCCTCGGACGCCACGGCCACGCTGCCGGGCGGCCACACCTTCACGGAGGTGAACGCGGGCCGCTTCCGTTTCACGGGCATCACCCTGCGGCGGGCGGGCACCCAGCGCGTCGATGTACAGGACGCCGCGCAAGCGGGCCTGGCGGGGCGCCAGGACGTGCGCGTCTCGGCGGACCAGACCGCGGCATTGGCTTTCGCGCGCGTGCCCTCGCATGCGTCTGTTCGCGCCGCGCTGACCGCCGTGGAGGTGGTGCTCCAGGATGCGCATGGCAACCGGACGCCCGTGGGCGCACCTTCGGTGACGCTGTCCCTGGTGCCGGCGGGTGGCGTGCCACTGCGGGGTGTCACCGAGGTGGCGCCCATGGAGGGGCTGGCGTCGTTCTCCAGCGTGCACGTGGACACGGAGGGCCGCTTCCAGCTTCAGGCCACCGCGGATGGACTGGCGCCCGCCACGAGCACGGACATCGACATCATCGATAACGTGTTCCCCGCCATCCCTGTCCTCGCCGCGACCGCGGCCACGCCCGACAGTGTCACGGTTTCCTGGACAGCGGTGGGTGATGACGGCGACCAGGGGCGGGCCGCGTCGCATGCCCTGCGTTACTCGCTGAACCCGATTGAGACGGATGCGGACTTCAACCAGGCGACGCCGGTGGACGGCCTGGGCGAGCCCGCGGAGGCTGGCACGCAGGAGTCCGCCGTTCTCACGGGCCTTCAGCCCGGCACGAACTACTACGTGGCGCTGCGCGTGGCGGACAACCAGGGCAACGCGGTCCGCTCCTCCAGCTTGATGGTGCAGACGCAGGTGCAGGGCGTCACGCGGCTCGTCTTCTCCCAGCAGCCCGTGGATGGGGACGCGGGCGATACGCAGCCGGAGCTCCGCGTCTCGCTGTTGGATGAGGATGGAGCGGTCGTCACGACGGCCACGTCGCCGGTGACGCTCACGCTGGAGGACGAGCCCGGCTTCACGCCCTTGCAGGTGGCGGCGGTCGCGGGCGTGGCGACCTTCTCGGGCGTGGTGGTGGAGCAGGCGGGAACGCACCGCTTCATCGCGTCGGCCACGGGGTTGGATTCGGTCCCCAGTGACGCGTTCACCATCGCGCCGGGCGACGCCGTCCGGCTGTCGCTCACGGGCCTGGTCTCGCCGGTGGCCGCGGGCGCAGGGGGTAGCGTCGTGGTGACGGCCCATGACGCCTTCGACAACGTGGCCACGGGCTACACCGGCGCGGTGCATTTCTCGTCCACTGACGCCGAGGCGGAGCTGCCTGGCGACTACACGTTCACCGTGGCGGATGCGGGCCGGCGGACCTTCAGCGGCGTGAGGCTGCTGACCTCTGGGCCTCAGCGCGTCGCCGTGGTGGACACGGCGCGGCCGGAGCTGACCGACACGCTCGATGTGGAGGTGAGCACGGGTGCGGTCACCGTGTTGGAGCTGAGCGCGCTTCCCGCGGAAGTGGAGGCCGGCGAGGCGCAGAGCCTCACAGTCACCGCGCGCGACAGCTTTGACAACATCGTCACGGGCTACACGGGCACGGTGCACTTCGAATCGAATGACCCGGGGGCGACGCTGCCCGCGAACTACACCTTCGTTCCCGGGCAGGACGCGGGGCAGCGCATGTTCTCGGTGACGCTGGTGACCTCCGGCGCGCGCTCGGTGACGGTGCGGGAGGCGGGCAACACAGGGCTGGAGGCGGTGGTGAACACCCAGGTCCTGTCTGGTCCCGCTGTGCAGCTGACGCTGCAGTTGGACTCATCGACGACCCGCGCGGGCGAGCCCGTGGGGGCCACCGTGTCGGTGCGGGATGTCCATGGCAACCTCGCCTCGGGCTACCGGGGCACCGTCCACTTCGAGATTCCAGGGGACGCCCAGGCCACCGTGCCTTCGGACTACACCTTCACCGAGTTGGACGCCGGTCAGCGTCTCTTCAATGTGGAGTTCGCCACAGTGGGCACGGGTCAGCTCGTCGTCACGGACACCACGACGGCGACGTTGACTGGGAATGCCTCTGTGACGGTGCAGCCCGGGCTCCTCGCGGCGTTGTCCGTGGCGGGGCCGACGGAGGCCATCGTCGCGGGCGAGCCCCAATCCTTCACCGTCTCCGCGCGTGACCGCTTCGGCAACGTGCTGACGGCGTACCAGGGAACGGTGGCGCCTGCGTCCACGGACCCGGAGGCGGCGCCCCTGTCGGCGCACGTGTACACCGCGGTGGACCAGGGAGCGCACACCTTCACCATCACCTTCGAGACGGCGGGAGCGCAGTCGGTGACGTTCACGGACGGCGATGCCCCTGTGTCCGGTACGTCTGACTTCACCGTGGAGGCGGGCGCGCCCGTGAAGCTCGCGTTCGTCGCGCCTCCGGAGCCGGGCACCGTCCTGGAGCCGCTGTCCGAGACGCGGGTGGCCTTGCAGGATGCGTTCGGCAACGTCTCGAACGTCACGGCGCCGTCCGTGACGCTCCAGTTGGTGGGGGCGGTCGGGGTGACGCTGGGCGGCACCTTGACGGTGGCACCGGAGGCGGGCGTGGCCGTCTTCAGCGACCTCACGGTGGACCAAGCGGGCAGCTTCGTCCTCTCCGCGACCACGGAGAACCCGGCGCTGCCGTCCGTCGACACGATGGTCACCATCACCGACGACGTCGCGCCCGCCGAGCCCGTTCTGAGCGCCAGCCTGGTGGACGACACGACGGTTCGCCTGACGTGGCTGGCCACGGGAGACAACGGCGTCGTGGGCAACGCCGCGCGCTACGAGCTGCGCTACAGCGCGGGGCCGATTGACCCGCAGAGCTTCGCGCTGGCCAGCGAGGTGCCCACGGCGGCGCCCCGGGCGCCGGGACAGGCGGAGGAAGTGATTCACGCGGTGCCGCCGTCCCAGGCGGCCACCTGGTACTTCGCGCTCCGCGTCTTCGACGGCGCGAACAACGGCAGCACCGTGGCGTTCGTCTCCATCGCAGTGCCGGGCCCCTGCGGCGGTATCGTCTGCGCGCCGCGCGCGCCGGAGTGTGACGAGGACGGCGTGCAACGTGTGAGCTACGAGGAAGCGTGCGTGGTGACGGCGGGCCTGGCGGAATGCCAGTACACGGCCACCCCGGAGGTCTGCCCGGGGCAGGACGGCGTCTGCATCGCCGGTGTCTGTGAGACGGCGCCTGCGCCCGTGGCGGGTGAGTTGGTCATCAGCGAGGTGATGCACCGCCCGGACGCGAACACCACCGAGTACATCGAGCTGACCAGCACCGTCGACGGACCGCGGGACATCGCGAACCTGCGCATCCGCTTCGACAATGGCGCGGGCAGTGAGACGGACTTCAGCGTGCTGACGACCGGGGACCGGCCGCTCATCGTCCCGGGCCGGGGCACCTTCGTCCTCGCGAGCAACACGGATGAGGCCACCAACGGCGGCGTGGTGGCGCAGTACGGCTACGGGAGCACGCTCTTCGAGCTTGGCCACTCGGGGCACCTCTTCGTCGAGATGGGCGCCACGGTGGTGGATGACGTGGCGTACTCGGCCTCCTTCCCGCAGACGACGGGGCGCTCGATGAACCTGTCATCCGTGGTGGTGGGCACGCGGGCCAGCCAGCACGCCTGGTACTGGTGTGACTCGGAGGAGGTGCTTCCTGGCGGTGGACGGGGCACGCCGGGCAGCGCCAACGCGTCCTGCGGTGTGGAGATCACCGGCCCGGTGGACCACTGCGCCATTCAGTATCCGAAGTCCTTCGCTACCCCCATCCGGGCGGGCCGCGCGGAGTCCGTCTACAGCCAGTTCTACGAGCCCCAGGTGAGCACTCGGAACCAGAACGGCAACGACGGCTTCCCGCACCTCGTGGCGGAGCTGGGCTACGGGACCGATGCCGCGTCACCTGCATCGTGGACGTGGGTGGCGGCGGAGCCGAACGCGGGCTTCGCCACGCCGGGCAACGACGATGAGCGGGTGGCTCCGCTGAACATCGCGGCGCCGGGCAACTACATCTACGGCTTCCGCTACCGTTTCACCCAGGGGCCCGCAGCGGCCCAGGCGTGGGTGTACTGCGACCAGGACGGTGTCGTCGCGGAGGGGAGCACGGGCAATTACGGCACGGTGACGGTGGTGCCGCCGCCCCCAGTGGCGAACCACGTTGTCATCAGCGAGGTGAGCGGCGGCAACGGAAGCGGTGCCGCGGCGACCGATGAGTTCATCGAACTCTACAACCCGACGAATGCCGACGTGAACATCGGCGGCTGGCTGGTGCAGTACAAGTCCGCGACAGGGTCTTCGTACTCCGGCACCGTCACCATCCCCGGCGGGACTGTCATCCGCGCCCACGGGTACTTCCTGCTAGGGGGCGCCAACTACAGCGGCCCCGTGGCGTGGGATCTGGGCTATTCGTTCGACGTCTCGTCGTCCACGACGGCTGGTGGCCATGTTCGTATCGGTCCTGGCCTGACGACCGCCGTTAATGACGTGGCGGTAGACAAGGTGGCGTGGGGCAGCGGTAACTCGCCCGAGGGCACCGCCGCGCCCCATCACCCCGCGGCGGGCGGCAGCCTGGAGCGGAAGGCCCTGAGCACCTCGACCCCCGCCACCATGGCGGATGGCGGCGCTGACGCGTCCTTCGGCAACGGCTGGGACTCGAACAACAACAGCGCGGACTTCGTCACCCGGGCCATCCGTCAGCCACAGAACGCCCTGAGCCCGACGGAACAGCCGTAGCCGGGCTCGAAGCACCGCGTTTCACACGGAGGCCGCCGGGCGTGCATGCGCCGGGCGGCCTCTCGCATTTCCGCCGCCAATCCCTGCTGCTCCCCGGCGTCCGGCGCATTACCTTTGCGGCCGTACATTCGCCGTCATCACGTCCAGGAGCAGATTGTGTCAGAGAGCCAAGTCCCCGACGCCGCCCGCCTCGTCACCTGCCCACCGGCCGAATTCACGCGTGCCGGTGAGGAGGCCATGGCCGCCGCCCGAGCGGGAATCGCCCAGCTCAAGGCCCTCCGCCCCCCCTACGTCACGCGCGAGGTGCTGGAGCTCTACGACGAGGCCACGGCCGCGCTCGACGATGCGGGAGCCCGAGCCAGCGTCGCCCGCCATGCGCACCCGGACGCCGCCATGCGCGAGGCCGCCGAGGCCGCCGAGCAGGCCCTGGAGACGCTCAGCAACGACATCCGCATGGACCGGGGCGTCTATGACGTGCTGGCCGCGCTGGATTTGTCCGGCGAGGACGCCGCCACGCGGAAGTGGATGGAGAAGGTGCGGCGGGAGTTCCGCCGCGCGGGCGTGGACCGGGATGACGCCACCCGCGCCCGGGTGAAGGCGCTCCAGGAGGAACTGGTCCGCATCGGTCAGGAGTTCAGCCGCAACATCCGCCAGGACACGCGCACGGAGGCGCTGTCGCCGGCCGCGTTGGAGGGCCTGCCCGACGACTACGTGCGCGCCCACCCGCCCGGGCCGGACGGCAAGGTGCGCATCACCACGGACTACCCGGACATCGTCCCCTTCATGACGTACTCGCGTGATGCCCAGGCCCGCGAGCAGATGTGGCGCGTCTTCCGCCAGCGCGGCCATCCCGCCAACGCGGACGTCCTGCAGCGCATGGTGTCCCGCCGGAACGAGCTGGCCACGCTGCTGGGCTACCGGAACTGGGCGGCCTACGCCACCGAGGACAAGATGATTCGGGACGAGGGGGCCGCCTCGGACTTCATCGAGAAGATCGCCGCCGCGTCCGGTGCGCGCATGGAGCGCGACTACGCCACGCTGCTGGAGCGCAAGCGCCGTGACGTCCCTGGCGCCGAGCGCGTCAATCCGTGGGACCAGGCGTACCTGGAGGACCGCGTGAAGGCGGAGCAGTACGCCTTCGACTCGCAGGTCGTGCGGCCCTACTACGAGTACACGCGCGTGAAGCAGGGCGTGCTCGACCTGACGGCGCGCCTGTTCGGCGTCACCTACCGCCGCGTCGCGGACGCGCCGGTGTGGCACCCGGACGTGGAGGCCTACGACGTGTTCGAGGGGGCCACGCTGCGCGGGCGCTTCTACCTGGACATGCACCCGCGCGACGACAAGTACAAGCACGCGGCCCAGTTCACGCTGACCAGCGGCAAGTCGGGCCGGCGGTTGCCGGAAGGGGTGCTGGTCTGCAACTTCCCCCGACCTGGCGCGGAGCCCGCGCTGCTCCAGCACAGCGACGTGGAGACCTTCTTCCACGAGTTCGGCCACCTGCTGCACCACATCTTCGGCGGCCACACGCGCTGGGCGGGCGTGTCCGGCGTGCGCACGGAGTGGGACTTCGTGGAGGCGCCGTCGCAGATGCTGGAGGAATGGGCGCGTGACACCGCCAGCCTCCAGACGTTCGCGAAGCACTACCAGACGAACGAGCCCATCCCCGCGGACGTGGTGGAGCGCATGCGCCGCGCGGAGGAGTTCGGCAAGGGCCTGTGGGTGCGCCAGCAGATGTTCTACGCGGCGCTCAGCCTGGAGCTGTACCGGCGGAAGCCGGAGGGCGTGGACGCGGTGTCGCTCGTGCGCGAGCTCCAGGGGAAGTTCACGCCCTTCCCGTACGTGGAGGGCACCTACTTCCACCTCTCCTTCGGCCACCTCGACGGGTACTCGTCCAACTACTACACGTACATGTGGTCGCTCGTCATCGCGAAGGACCTGTTCACGGTCTTCCAGCAGAAGGGGATGCTGTCCCCGGAGCCCGCCCAGGCCTACCGGCGCGCGGTGCTGGAGCCGGGTGGTTCCGACGACGCGGCCCGGCTGGTGAATGCCTTCCTGGGGCGCGACTACGACTTCCGCGCCTATGAGGAGTGGCTCAATCAGGCGGCGTGACGTCCCGTCCGCGTTTCAGTTGCGCCCCCACTGCCGGGGGCGCGTGAAGCGGAAGAGGCCACTGGCCTCTTCCTGGGCGATGACGTCCGCCTCGGTGCCGAAGTAGCGGGCGCGCACCTCCTGGAGCCGGGCCTCCAGCGCATCGCCGGAGAGCGTCCGTGCCAGAGTTGTGCGCTCCGCCATGTACCGGAGGCCCGCTTCCCAGCGGGCATCCCGTGTCTGGTCCAGCGCGTCCCATCGCCGCAGCGCTTCGTCATTCAGCCCCATCTCCTGGCGCACGGCCCACAGGCTGCGCGCGCGTTCGGCCGGTGTCATGCCCGTCAGTTCACGTTGAACGGAGGGCAGCGCCAGGAAGCGATTCATCGTCTCCTGTGGATGCCGGGCGAGCTGCGCTGGTGCCCCGTCTCCGTAGACCTCTCCCAGCCGCGCCTTGTAGGCAGACAGCTTCTCCGAGAGGGGCAGGTCCTGCCTCGCATCAATCACCTGGAGCGCGTCCACCAGCGCCTGGTGTTTCAGCTCCGAAGCCCAGAGGCGTTGCGCCGTCTCCTTCCCGAAGAGGCGGTTGCGCGCATCCCAAACGGCGGCACGGCGCTGCTTCGAGTCCAACCCTCGCAGGTAGGCGTCGTTGTCCTTTACCCACTTCTCGTAGTCCAGACGGTCGCGCAGCAGGGTGGCCAGCGCTTCGTACTGGCCGGGAAAGGCTCTGCGGAGGAATGTCTGGAGTTCTTCTCGCCACCGGTCTGGTGAGCGCGTCTGGAAATACCGCATGAGCTGCTCCAGCATCCGGAGCTGGACGGACGGTTCGTGCAGGCGCGAGCCGAAGCGCTCGAGCAGCGAGAGGCGCAGTACCTCCAACTCCAAGGCCAGGGGTTCTGCCGCCGGGGCTGCTGCGTTGACGGCGCCTGGCGTGGGCGACGCACGGCTCGCCGGGGCCCCCACGAGCGTTGGACTGTTGCGGCCCTGGGAACTCACGGGGCCAGGGGCGGGGGGCGCGCCAGCAGTCTGTCCCACGGGGAGAATCCGCCATCCCAAGAGAAGGCCCAGGATGGCCGCACTCGCTCCCAGCACCCGGTTGGCTTGCAATCTCATGCCGCCAGGTCCTCGGACGTGACGACTCCAATGCCAATCACCCTCCAGTCCCTTGAGCGGAGCCGGAAGCCTCGGATGTTTTCCGTGTAACGAAGGTGATGGGCGAGTCCGTGAGTGTCTATGTTCTGATTTGGATTGTTCCCCGGGAAGACACCATGAAGTAGACGATGACCTTGTGTGCCAGCGTTCCGCTCGGATTCCTCGTCAGCGCGTGCGGCGGAGCGGAGCTGGAGGATGCCGACGGCTCGACGCTGACCACGGCGGCGCAGGCCATCTGTGAGGGCTACATCCCTGGCGCCATCTGCTCCGTGGGAGTTCGCAGGTGGCGTCGACTGGGGCAATTACCAGGATGTGGCGAACACCATCTGCGAGCGCACGGCCTACGGCGCGTGCTGGAGCTGGAGCTACTGAGCCCGTCCCAGCCTGACCTCAAGGCCTCCCACGTCGTACCAGGGGCAGCCCGGCCTGGGCATACGTCCGCTTCTCGAGCAGACGTCCTGCTTCCCAGTGCAGGACATCCAGCCCGTACCAGCCGAAGTGCTGGCCGTACAGCAGCCGGTACATGAGTTGGCGCGGGCCGCGGCGCGCGGACACCTCGTGCTGACAGCGCCAGCGCAACACGACCTTGCCCGCGGGCGCATCCACCACCATGTCCTCGGTGAGGAATCGGATGCGCCCGAAGTCACCGCGAAACTGCGCGGCGAAGGCCTCGCGCACCTGCGCGAGGCCCCGGCACAGCTTTCCGTCATACGTCTCGTACAGCGCGTCCGGCGTGAAGTACGCCATCACCGCATCGAGGTCGTCGCGGTTGAAGGCGTCGGTGAAGGCCCGCACCACGTCCTCGAGAGCCGTCCGGCCGGCGTCGTCACCGGCCGGGAGGGAAGGGGAGGCGGGCCCTGTGCTCACGGATCCACCGGCGTCTGCTGGATGCGCCAGATTTCCTCGGCGTACTGCTTGATGGTCCGGTCCGAGGAGAAGATGCCGCCGCGCGCCACGTTGATGATGCACTTGCGCGCCCAGCTGTCGGCGTCCTTGTAGGCGTGCGCGACGTCCTCTTGCTTCGCCATGTACGACGGGAAGTCCGCCAGCATGAGGTAGCGGTCCTCCTCCAGGAGGCTGTCCACCAGCGGCTTGAAGAGGTGCTTGTCCTCCGGCGAGAAGAAGCCGGTGGAAATCAGGTCCAGCGCCTCGCGCAGCTCCTGGTGCTGGTTGTACTCGTCGCGCGGGCGGTAGCCTTCGCGCTTGCGAGCAATCACCTCGTCCGCCGTGAGGCCGAAGAGGAAGAAGTTCTCGTCGCCCACCGCGTCGCGAATCTCCACGTTGGCACCGTCCAGCGTTCCCAGCGTCAGCGCGCCGTTGAGCATCAGCTTCATGTTGCCGGTGCCGGACGCCTCCATGCCCGCGGTGGAGATCTGCTCGGACACATCGGCAGCGGGGATGATGCGCTCGGCCAGGCTCACGCGGTAGTTGGGGGCGAAAACCACCTGCAGGCCCGTGGTGCCCGCGTCGCTGTTCACCACCTCGGCGATGCCGTTGATGAGCCGGATGGTCAGCTTCGCCAGGTGGTAGCCCGGCGCGGCCTTGGCGCCGAAGATGAACGCCCGCGGGTGGATGATGGTGGACGGGTCCCTGCGCGCCTTCATCCACAGCGCCACGATGTGCAGCGCGTTGAGGAGCTGGCGCTTGTACTCGTGCAGGCGCTTGATCTGCACGTCGAAGATGGCGTCCGGATTGAGCTGCACCCAGCGCAAGTCACGGATGTGCCGGGCCAGGTCTTCCTTGTTGGCGCGCTTCACCTCGCGGAAGGCCTTGCGGAACTCCGGGTCCTCGGCGTGCGCCTCCAGCTTCGTCAGCTTGTCCAGGTCCGTGACCCAGCCCTCGCCGATGCGGGACGTAATCAGCTTGGACAGGCGGGGGTTGCACCAGGCCAGCCAGCGGCGCGGCGTCACGCCGTTCGTCTTGTTGTTGAACCGCTCCGGGTTCATGGACGCGAAGTCCGTCAGCACGTCCCGGCGCAGCAGGTCGGTGTGCAGCGCGGCCACGCCGTTGACGCTGTGGCTGCCGACGACGGCGAGGTGGGCCATGCGAATCTTCTTCTCGGCCCCTTCCTCCACCAGGCTCATCCGCTGCATCTTCTCCTGGTCGTACGGGTAGCGAATCTGCACCTGCCGCAGGAAGCGCGAGTTGATTTCGTAGATGATTTCCAGGTGGCGGGGCAGCAGCCGCTCGAAGAGCGTCGCCGGCCACTTCTCCATCGCCTCGGCCAGCAGCGTGTGGTTGGTGTAGCCGAACGTCTCCTGGGTAATCGTCCACGCCTCGTCCCAGAGCAGGCGCTTCTCGTCCACCAGCACGCGCATCAGCTCCGCCACGCCAATGGCCGGGTGCGTGTCGTTGAGCTGGATGGCCGCCTTGCGGGAGAAGTCCTTGAAGTCCGTGTGGTTCTTCAGATAGCGCCGGACGATGTCCGCGATGGAGCACGCGACGAAGAAGTACTGCTGCTTGAGCCGCAGCTCCTTGCCGGCCTGGAACGCGTCGTTGGGGTAGAGGACCTTGGAGATGACCTCTGAGTCGTTCTTCTCCACCACCGAGCGCTCGTAGTCGCCCGCGTTGAACAGCAGCAGGTCGAACTCCTCGGAGGCGCGCGCCTGCCACAGCCGCAGCGTGTTGACGGTGTTGTTGTGGTACCCGGCGATGGGCGTGTCATACGGAACGCCCACCACCGTCTTGCCGCCCACCCAGCGCGCCACGGGCCGGCCATCCGGGCCCTGGTGGTGCTCCACGCGCCCGAAGAAGCGCACCGGCACCGCCTTCTCCGGCCGGACGATTTCCCACGGGTTGCCGAACTTGAGCCACTCGTCGGCGCGCTCCACCTGGTACCCGTCGACGATGTCCTGCGTGAAGATGCCGAACTCGTAGCGGATGCCGTACCCCATGCCGGGGTAGGCCAGTGTGGCCAGCGACTCCATGAAACACGCGGCCAGGCGGCCCAGACCGCCGTTGCCCAGGCCCGCGTCCGGCTCCATCTCCAGCAGGTTGGTGAGGTCCACCCCCACCTCCTGCATCGACTCGGCGGCCGCTTCGTACATCCCCAGGTTCAACAGGTTGTTGCCCAGGGCTCGACCCAGCAGGTACTCGGCGGAGAGGTAATAGGCGCGCTTGACGTCCTTTTCGTAATACGTGCGCGACGTCTTCACCCACCGGTCCGCCAGCCTGTCCCGCACCGCGAGCGACAGCGCCATGAAGCGGTCGTGGGGGGTGGACGACTCGTAGTTCTTTCCGCGCGAATAGCGGACGTGGTCGAGGAAGGAACGGCGCAAGCTGGCCGCGTCGTGCCCGAGCCCGCTGTCGTCGGTCGTGGCCGGCTGGGCTGGGCGGGGCTGCTGGGAGGCGGAGGCAGGAGGGGCCATGGCGCGGGTATCTCTGGACGGAGTTGCTGCGGGTTCATGGTTTCGCGGGCACCGGGGTTTCCCGGGTTCGCGAACGCGCGTCAGGCTAGCGCAGCCATGTCTCGCATCGCACCGGTAAAGCGCGTCCCAGCCCTTGGGGACAGCTCACCTGGAAGGGCGGCGGACTGCCTGCCGGTGGATGGCGCGCCAACCCGGAGACGGATTGATGTAGAGATCGATCCGCCATGGGCTTTCCGCAGAACGACCTCGAACAACGGTTGGCCGTCATCCGTCCCGACGACACGGTGCGCGGGCTCGTCTTCAACGCGGTGTTCAACCTGACAGAGAAGAAGCTGGGCATGGAGGCGGCCACGCGCCTGCGTGAGCCCTTCTTCAAGCGCTCGCCGGTGGACTTCTTCTCCTACCCGGCCGTGGATGCCCTGCGCCTCTTATACGCGACGTCGGAAGCGCTCACGCCCATTTACGGCTCCATGGAGGATGCGGTGCGGGCCTGCGGGGCCGCGGCTGTCACGCACTTCTTCCAATCCACGGTGGGGCAGACGCTCAACCGGCTCATCGGCAAGGGCGACCCCAAGCGGCTCCTCTCCCACGCGCCCACCGCGTACTCGACGCTGGTGAACTATGGCCGGCGCGAATTCGCCGTGCTGGGAGACAAGCAGGTGCGCCTAGCCTTCCACGGGGACATGCAGCCGGTGCAGTACCACGAGGGCGTCTTGACGGAGGCGCTGAGCGTCGTCGGCTGCAAGAGCCGGGTGGTGGGCACGCCTCGCGGCGTGACGGGCGCTGACTACGTCATCACCTGGGAGTAGACCCGCGGCGCGCGTCCCACGGAGGGGACGCGCACGGCGTCACAGCGTCACGGCATGGCTGCGGCCTGCCCGGCGACGGCGGCCACGGACACGGCCTCCATCTGCCCCGTCAGCTCCTGCGCCTTGGCGAGGAAGTCCGGCAGCAGCTCCTTGGGCAGTGGGTCCGCGCGGGGGAACTGCTGGTTGAGCGGGTTGGTGTACTGGCCGTTGCGCTTGAGCCCGAAGTGCAGGTGCGGCCCGGTGGAGCGGCCGGTGTTGCCGGAGTAGGCGATGACCTGCTTCTGCCGCACGCGGGCGCCCGCGCGGACGCCTTCGCCGAAGCGCGACAGGTGCATGTACTGCGTCTCGAAGCCGTTGGCGTGACGGATGACCACCATGTTGCCGGCGGCGCCCGCGTAGCCCGCCTGCGTCACCGTGCCGTCCGCCACCGCCCACACCGGGGTGCCGATGGGGGTGCCGTAGTCCACGCCATTGTGGGCCTTGAGATACTTGAGCACCGGGTGGAAGCGCGAGCCGAAGCGGCTGGTGACGTTGGCGTACTTCAGGGGCGTCTTGAGGAAGGTCTTCTTCGCGCTGGCGCCCTCCTCGTTGAAGTAGTTGGGCTGCCCGTCCGGGAGCACGTAGCGGTACACCTTCTTGTTGCCCACGAGGCCGCCCGCGTACGTCGCCGCCAGCACGTCGCCGTAGCGCAGCAGGCGGCCCTTGGAGACGAACTTCTCCACCAGCGCGCGCGCCGTGTCGCCCTTGCGCACGTCACGGTAGAAGTCGATGTCCCAGGCGAACACGTCCGCCAGCACCATGCCGATGGCCGGGTCCTCGCCGACGGCCACCGCCGCCTCGTACAGCGACGACTGGATTTCCAGCGCCACCACGGCGACCTGCTTCTCCACCTCGATGGCGCGCTTGCTGCCCACGTACTTCTCGCCGTCGCGGCGGACCTGCCACTCGTCCACCATGCTCTGGCGGTAGTCGAAGAAGTCCAGCTCCCCGTCGCGGATGACGAGCCGCAGCTGGTCGCCCACGCGCGACTTGCGGAAGTCGAACACGCCCTCAAGCGCGGAGATGACGGCGGCCACCTGCGCGTCCGGAAGCTGCGCATCGTGCAGCGCCTGCGCGAGCGTCTGGCGCGGCTCGATACGGCGGTTCTTGATGACGTGACGGACCGCGGCTTCGGACGTCGAAGCCAGCAGCGCGGCGGCCAGGCAGAGCAGGGGAGCGATTCTCATGGGAGCGGCGGCCGAGTGTAGTGGACACCCTGGCGCTCGCCCAGCGAAGGGCCGGGAAATTTCCGGGCTCGGCTGCCTGGCTGCTTGAAGCCCCCGCGGAGCGCCTGGCCCAGCCTCCCTGCGCCCCCGAGGGAGACGCTGCCCACCCGGTGTCCTCAGGGGCTCCGGCGCATCGAGGAGGCCCGTGTCCGCGGGCCCGCGCTACCGCGAACAGGCGATGCCGCCGGTGAACCTTCGACGCACCGCCCGGGGCCGGGCACGGCTGCTCAGAGTTCCACCTTCCGCTCGGAGTGGCTCTGCCCGTCGAAGCGCAGAATGACGCCCTTGTTGTCGTACCGCGTGAGGATGTTGACGGGCCGGCGCCACAGGGACTGGAGGTTGCGCAGCGTCTCGCGGGCGTAGTCGCCCTTGAGGTCCTGTCCGTCGTGGCGGTGCGCCAGCAGCAGTTCGCTGCGGTTCTCGAAGTTGCCGTCCACCACCTCGATGATGGGCTGGCCGAAGTTGGTGAGTCCCTGGAGGAGCTTGTTCTTCACCTTCTTGAACTCGCGGTCGAGGATCTCCCACGAGTTGCGCTTGTCGTTGAAGCCGTACACGAAGAGCTTCTGCTCCATCGCGAACTCGGGCGTCAGGAACGTGTCGATGAAGGTGATGTCGTTGTAGTGCTTGCGGACCTCGAAGATCTTCTCGCGGCCGGCGCCCAGCTTCTTGTCCCAGGAGCGGCGCGCGCGCAAATCATCGCACTCGTCCCACTCCTTGCCGAAGCGGCCCTTGTTCCACCGCTCCTCGATGTCGCGCCACAGCTCGATGCCGAGCTTGTACGGGTTGATGGCGCCAGGGCGGGTCCCCATGGTGCCGGAGTGGTGGTCCGCGTAGTCGATGATTTCGTCGTCCTTGAGGGCCCGGCGCGTCATGATGGTGGAGTGCCAGTAGCTGGCCCACCCCTCGTTCATGATTTTCGTCTGGCCCTGGGGCGCGAAGTAGTAGGCCTCGTCGCGCAGAATCGCGAGGATGTCCGCCTCCCACGGTTCCAGCGGCGCCTCTTCCAGCAGGAAGAGCAGCACGTCGCGCTGGGGGCGCTCGGGGAACTTCTTGGCGCGCTGCTTCTCGTCCTCCACCTTCTTGCGCTGGGAGTCGAGGAACTCGGACGGGTTGATGTAGCCGCGCATGTATTCGCGGCCCACCTTGAAGCCCTCCACGCGCTCGTTGGCCTTGAGTTCGTCCTCGGCCTTCTTCGGGTCCGGGTTGCGCCGGATGTGCGGCGCGTGCTGGTCGATGAGGTTCTCCAGGCTCAGCGTCCGGTCGATGAAGTCCTCGACCTTCTCCACGCCAATCTTGTCCACCCAGCGCCTCACCCGCGTGGCGTGGTTGGCCATCTCATCAATCATCCGGCGGTTGGTGTGCCGGAAGGAGAAGTTGTTCTTGAAGAAGTCGCAGTGGCCGTAGACGTGGGCCATGACGAGCTTCTGGTCCACCTCCGGGTTGCTCTCCATCAAGTAGGCGTAGCAAGGGTCGTTGTTGATGACGAGTTCGTAGATCTTGCTCAGCCCGTACTCGTAGCCCTTGGCGAGCTGCTCGTACTCCATGCCCCAGCGCCAGTGGGGATAGCGGGTGGGAAAGCCGCCGTAGGCGGCCACCATGTTCATCTCGTCGTAGGACACCATCTCGAAGTGGGTGTCGAAGAAGTCCAGGCCGAACTCCTTGGCGTAGCCATGGATTTCGTCGCGGAGCGAGGCGAGGCGAGGTGGGAGGCTCTTGGGCATCGGGCAGTCGCTCCGGTGGGAAAGGACCGCTGAAGTCAGCGGCCCTTGCCGAGGAAGTCCTTGATGGACGCGTAGATGGCGTCCTTGTCCGCGATTTCGCTCAGCGCGACGTTGGGCGTGTCTCCCACCGCCTCGCGCAAATCCTTGATGAACTGGCCGCTGCCGTAGGGTGACTCCACCTGGCCGTAGGCGAACTGGTTGACGTTGGGCAGCACGTCGTTGCGCAGCATTTCAATGCACTGCCGCGTGTCGTCCGCGCTCCAGTTGTCCCCGTCGCTGAAGTGGAACGGGTAGATGTTCCACGCGCTCTTCGGGTAGTCCGCCAGGATGATGTCCCGGCAGAGCTTGTAGGCGCTGGAGATCATCGTCCCGCCGGACTCGCGGGTGTGGAAGAACGTGTCGCGGTCCACCTCGCGCGCCACCGCGTCGTGGATGATGTAGCGCGCCTCCAGGCCCTTGTATTGGTGGCGCAGCCACGTATCGAGCCAGAAGCTCTCGATGCGGACGATCTCCTTCTGCTCGTCACCCATGGAGCCGGACACGTCCATCATGTAGATGATGACCGCGTTTGTTTCAGGCAGCTCCTGGAGCTTGTAGCTGCGGTAGCGGCGGTCCTCGCGCGTGGGGATGATGACGGGCCGCGCCGGGTCATACGTGCCAGCGGCAATCTGCCGCCGCAGGGCCTGCTTGAAGGTCCGCTTGAAGTGCCGCAGCGACTCCGGTCCGGTGGTGTTGACGCCGGTGTAGCGGATCTTCTGGGTAATGATGCGCTCGTTCTGCCGCCGCTCGATGTTGGGCAGCTGCAGTTCCTCGCCCAGAATCTGGGCGAGCTCGTCGAGCGTGACGTCCACCTCCATGGCGTGGTCGCCTTCGCCCTGGCCGGCCTGCTTGCCCTCCCCGGGCTCCACCGCCCCGGGGCCGAGCTGCTGGCCGACGTCGCCGTCACCCTGTCCGACGCCCCCCTGTTCCTTGTGTCCGTACTTGAAGCGGGGGATGTCGATGAAGGGGATGGGGATGGAGATGGCGTCCTTCCCCTTCTTCCCAATCATCTCGCCCTTCTGCACGTACTTGCGCAGGTTGGCTTTGATCTTCCCCCGGACGATCTGTTTGAAGCGGGAGTGGTCCTGGTGGATCTTCAAGGTCACGACGGCTCGCCCCTCTCTGGTGTTACTCCTTCGCGTCGCCGCGGGCGAAGATGCTGGCCACGAAGTTCAGCACGTCCGTGGAGCAGATTTCGCAGTAGCCGTAGTTCTTCATCATCCGGTCCTTCACCAGGTCGATCTTCTCCTGCGTCTCCTTGTCGACGACGGAGGACACCAGGTTCTTGAGCTTGATGCTGTCCTTCTGGTCCTCGAACAGCTTCAGCTCCAGCGACTTGTGGAGCCGCTCGTTGGTCCGGTAGTTGAAGGTCTTCCCCTCCACCGCGAGCGCGCCGATGTAGTTCATGATTTCGCGGCGGAAGTCGTCCTTGCGGGTGTCGGGGATGTCGATCTTCTCCTCGATGGACCGCATCAGCCGCTCATCGGGCTCTTCGTAGAGGCCGGTGTACTTGTTCTTGACCTTCTCCTTCTGGGTGTAGGCCTTGATGTTGTCGATGTAGTTGCCGCACAGCTTGGCGATGGCGTCCTCGTCCGCGGAGATGGCGCGCTGGACCTCGTTCTTGACGATGTCCTCGTACTCCTGCTTCACGGACGTGAGCAGCTCCTTCATCCCCTTGCGCGTGTCCTCGTTGTTGATGAGGGAGTGCGTCTTGAGGCCGGCCTCCAGCTCGTTGAGGACCATGAAGGGGTTGATGCAGCCCTCGCCCTTGTCGCTCACCAGGGCGTTGGAGATCTTGTCCTGGATGTAGCGCGGGGAGATGCCTTCCAGGCCCTCGCGGTTGCTCTCCTTGCGCAGCTCCTTGATGTTGTCCTCGGTGAAGTTCGGGAGCGTCTTGCCGTTGTAGAGCTTGAGCTTCTGGAGCAGCGACAGGTTGTGCTTCTTGGGCTCCTCCAGACGCGTGAGCACGGCCCACATGGCGGCCATCTCCAGCGTGTGCGGAGCGATGTGCTTGCCCTTGATGGCGCGGGAGTTGAAGTCCTTCTCGTAGATCTTCACCTCTTCGGACAGCTTGGTGATGTACGGGACGTCAATCTTCACCGTGCGGTCTCGCAGGGCCTCCATGAACTCGTTGTTCTCGAGCTTCTTGTACTCGGGCTCGTTGGTGTGGCCGAGGATGACCTCGTCGATGTCCGTCTGCGGGAACTTCTTCGGCTTGATTTTGTGCTCCTGCGACGCGCCGAGCAGGTCGTAGAGGAACGCGACGTCCAGCTTCAGCACCTCGACGAACTCGATGATGCCGCGGTTGGCGATGTTGAACTCGCCGTCGAAGTTGAAGGCGCGCGGGTCGGAGTCGGAGCCGTACTCGGCGATCTTCCGGTAGTTGATGTCACCGGTGAGCTCGGTGGAGTCCTGGTTCTTCTCGTCCTTGGGCTGGAAGGTGCCGATGCCCACGCGGTCCTTCTCGCTGAAGACGAGCCGGTTGACGCGGATGTGGCTCATGACCTTGGCGAAGTCGCCCTGGTACTGCGTCATCAGGTCCTTGAAGACGAAGCGGCAGGCGGGGCACAGCTCGGAGCCATCCGGAATGGTGTAGCCGGACTCGGGCGGAGACAGCTCGGCGTAGATCTTGGAACGCCACTCCCGGGGGATGAGGTTGAGCGGCTCCTCGTTCATCGGGCACTTCATCTTCTCCTTCACCGGGGCGCCGTCCGAGTCCTTCTTGTCGGTGAGCCAGGAGAAGGTGTACGCGGCGCCCTCCGGCGTCTTGGAGTAGTCCTCGGTGCCCTTCTTCAGCAGGCGCGCGATGGTGGACTTGGACGAGCCCACGGGGCCGTGGAGGAGGATGACGCGCTTCTCGGTGCCGTAGCCCTGCGCGGCGGACTTGAAGACGTTGACCAGCTTCATGAGCGGGACATCGAGCCCGAAGATGGCGTCACGGCCGCCGAACTTCTCGTCACTGAAGAAGTGGTAGCGGATGAGCTTCTTCTTGTTGTCGATGTACTCCGTCTTTCCGTGGCTGAGGATCATGTCGTAGATCCTCTGGAAGGCGGTGCGGGTGACCTTGGGGTTCTGCCGGACGATTTCGAGGTACTCCTCGAACGAGCCTTCCCAGTTGAGCTCCGCGTAGGTCTTCACGTCCTGCAACGCGGCAATTCTGGAGACCCACGAACCCTTCTCAGCGTCCTTCATGTCTCTCCCTCGGAGCCACCCGGGGACGCGGAAAGCCGCGCCGACTGGGGGGCCAAAATGGTCAACCTGGAGGGCATGACTGCCATTCCACACCCACCCCGACGAGGTCCCAGGCACGACAGCCCTGCTGCCCCTTCGGGACCCCGCCGCGGAGTGGGACCGCGCGTTACGCTCGTGTCAGGGGTGGAACGCCCGAAGGCGCACCCCCTCCACGGGGTGAAAAGGCATCTTGATTATAAGGGCCCTCGCCCACGGGGGTAGGCGCACACCGGCTGCACGAAGGGTAGTGAACGCCTGAACGGTCATTTCCCAGGCGCCCGGCAGCAGCAATGCTCGTGTGGGTTGTGGGGCAGCGTGCCCTTTCACTCCACATGTCGGCGCGGAGCCTTCACGGACGAGGCTGGCGTTGCATGCATGAAAGCAGTCGGGCGGCCGTGCGGGATGGGCGTCGGGTACCGAGTGAGTGTCGTGCGGCGGACGCGCGTCTCACGAGGTGACAAGGGGATGATGCGCCGCTCACGTCACGGCAAGGCGCGACGGACATGGCGCATGTCATGCCAGGTATCGGGCAGGCGGGAATGGGCTCGTGGTCCAGGGGCTCGTCGCCACAGGCATGCCGGGTGAGACATCAGGGCGTGTAGGAAGGCGACCCGTGGCTCGAAAAGGTGCCGCCAGAAGCCGGATGGGACTTTGAGGCTTGCTGGCAGGCGGCTTGTCGCCCGCATTCAAGCTCATCGCATGAGACATCAAGGACTGCGGAAGGTGGCTCGTCGCAGGCCCTGCTTCACTCGAAGGGTCTCCCATTCTGGACGGCTCAGGGGCGTGCACGAGAGGACGGCCACTGAGCATGGCGTATGCAGTGGGGCATGGGCGCGTGTCCTTCCCTGGAGCCTCCTGGTGCCCGTCCTGCTCGTCGCAACCTGTCTTCTTGGCGCATGGGTCCAGGCAACAGTCCCTCATGCGGACGGAGGCGTGGTGGCGACGGCACTGCTCGATGCAGGGCGCTCACCTCGCCGCGCGCTGCGGCTGGAGCAGCGGCCAGGGTGGGGCCAGGGCATGGTGGTGTCTGTCTCTCCCGAGGTTGAGACGGTGCTGGGCGTGGGGGCCGGCCGTGAGCTGCGAACGGAGTATGGCCCCGAGGTCTCGGTGCCGCTCTATGTGGAATGGCAGGCGGGGGCGGGGAGGGGACAGGCGCGCTACCACGTGCGGGTGGGGCGTCCCGAGGTCCGCGCCATGGACGATGAAGGCATGGAGCCCGCGTGGAGGTTGGCGGAGGAGCTGGGCGCGGCGAGTGGCCGAGATGGAGCCGTGGTGCTCTCCAACCGGGGGGCGCCGGTTCAGGCATGGGTGCAACTGGGGCCCGGGGCTTCCGCGGCATTGAGTAGCCTGGTGCGGGCGGCGCTGTCCTCGGACTGGCTCGTCACCCCACGGCTTCCGGAAGAGCCGGTGGGCGTGGGCGCGCGCTGGGTCGTGGCGCGAGCCCAGGAGGAAGGGCTGGCCGTCGTCACCTATGAGTTGGTGGAGCTGGAAGGAGCCCGAGGCCGGGTGCGTTTCCTCCTCCAGTCCCAGGGGGCGGAAGGTCCGCCGGCTCCCAGGGCCGAAGGCGAGCTGCGTTTCGACCTGCGCCGCCCATTTCCCGAGCGGCTGGAGGTTCTCTACACGTCGCGCGCCGAACTGGGGACGCAGGGCCCCCGGCGGCTGGAGGTGGTCCGCCGCACGCGGGTGACGCTGGAGTCCGGCAGCCCCTTGGCCCCGGCGGACCCTGAAATGATTGCAGCCCCCTGGATATCGGAAGGGGAGCAGGTTCGCGCACCGTGAAGTCGGCCGCGCTCCCCGAGCAAGGGAACAATGGGCGTTGGCTTGGCTTTGGGCCGTGCCTGCGTATCCTGCCGCGCGTCATGGCCACCGCCCCCGCCCCCTTCTCCGTTTCGACTCCCCACGCACCTGGCCTGTCGGCGGTGCCTGCCCCTCTGCACGAGCCAGGCACCCGGCTGCTCGTCGGGCTGTTGCTGGTGGCGGCGCTGGTGCCGCGGCTGGGCGTGTTCTTCGTCAACGAGAACCTCTTCGGTGACGCGGTGGTCCGCACGGAGCTGGCGGAGCGCTGGTTGCGGGCGCCGCACCTCATCACCGCCTACGGGGACGGGGCCTACCAGTTCGGTCCGTTGCACATGTACCTGGTGGGCGCGGCGCTGTCGGTGTTCGACCGGGAGGTCGCGGGCCGTGTGGTGAGCCTGCTGTTCGGCGTGCTGTCGGTGGTGCCGCTGTTCGCGCTGACGCGCCGCCTCTTCGGCTGGCGCGCGGGCGTGGTGGCTGGCCTGTCCTTCGCGGCGTGGGGCATGCACATGCAGTTCTCCACCACGGCCAGCAGCGAGGCGGTGTCCCTCTTCTTCATGCTGGCCACCTTCGCGCTGTACGCGGAAGGCGTGGATGACAACCGCTTCCTGCCTCTGTTCCAGGCGGCGTTGATGCTCAACCTGGCGTGCGCGCTTCGCTACGACGCGTGGATGTACATCCCGCTGCTCACGGTGGCGCTGTGCTTCAGCAGCCAGGACAAGGTCGTGTCGCTGACCCGGGCCGTGGGCTTCGGCCTGGTGTGCCTGCCGTTCCCCCTGTTGTGGATGCAGGGAAATGAGCTGATGCACGGCAACCCGTTCTTCCCGGTGATGGCGGTGGAGGACTTCCACCGTAACTGGGTGAAGTCGTCCCTGGGCTCGGGGTCGAACGTGCTCTGGCGGCTGCAGCAGCTGGGGTTCTGGCCCGGCATCGCCTTGCTCACGCTGTCGCCTCTCGTCGCGCTGCTGGGCATGGCGGGCATGGTGCGCGCGTGGCGCTCGCGTCCGGACACGCGCTGGCTGGTGGCCGCGGCGGTGCTTCCCGCTGCCTACTTCACCTTCCGGGCGGCGGTGCTGCTGACCTTCGTTCCGCTGGGCCGCTTCACGGTGACGCAGGTCGCGCTGCTCCCCGTCTTCGTGGCCTTCGGCTTCGCCGGGCTGGTGGCGACGCGTGGAGGGCCCGTGCTGCGCAAGGCCCTGGCGGGCGTGACGGTGCTGGTCGCCGTGGCAGCGCCGGTGGCGATGGGCATCTATACGTTCCGTGCCGACGGGCCACTGCAGACGACGATGCGCCCCATCAGCCCCACGTCCACGAATCCCGTGGCGCTGATGCAGGTGGCGAAGTTCCTGAAGGCGGAGGTCGCCGCCAAGGGTGGGGCCGCCGCGCTCGACATCGACCCGAACTACATGGACCTGCAACTGGCCTTCTTCTCCGGCCTTCCCGAGGAGCGGCTGGCGCGCGTGCGCTGGGACACCTTCCGCCAGCGCATGCAGGAGACCCGTCCGGAGGTGCTGGTCCGCTTCGACGGTGGAGCGCTGGCGAAGGCCGCGGGCGTGAAGCTGGAGGAGCGCTCGCTGGTGCTGGACGGCGTGGCCTACCAGAAGCTGGATGGCTTCACCGCGCCGCTGCACGTGTACCGGCGTCAGCCGTAGCGCGGTTGCCTGGAGGGGCCCTCAAGCCCCTCAGGGCTCCGAGTCGTAGTCGTCGGGGTGATAGTCGGTATCCGGCGGCCGGTGGGCATCCAGCCATCCCTGGAGGATGAACTGCGCGGCCACCTGGTCGATGACCTCCCGGCGGCGGGCCCGGCTGACGTCCGCCTCGAGCAGGGTCCGTGTGGCGGCCACGGTCGACAGCCGCTCGTCCCAGAGCTCCACCGTCACCCCCAGCGACTGGGCCAGGGTGTCCGCGAACTTCCGGGACGCCTCGGCGCGCGGGCCCTCGCTGCCGTCCATGTTGAGCGGCAGGCCCAGCACGACGTGGGTCACCTCGTGTTCGCTCGCGACG
Organism: Myxococcus sp. AB036A; assembly: GCF_006547355.1. NCBI lineage: Bacteria > Pseudomonadati > Myxococcota > Myxococcia > Myxococcales > Myxococcaceae > Myxococcus > Myxococcus sp. AB036A. The sequence continues at coordinate 53,202 of NZ_VHLC01000039.1, forward strand.
GTGGCCAGCGCCGCGAGGTCTGCCTTGAGCGACGTGCGGCGAACGGTGGTGACGCCTTGAGCCGTGAGGCCCAGTCCGTCCGAGACGGCCACTCCAATGGTTTTGGTGCCCAGGTCCAGGCCCATGGTGCGCATGCCGCGGAACTTAACCGCAATCCTTCGTCGTGGACCGCTCCGTCCGCGCCTGGGGACGTGCCCCTGCTTCTGTGAGTGCTAACCGCCGGAATTCGCTGGGTGCCTCCCACGCCCACGGACGGCACCGCTGCTGCAATCCAGCGGTCCCGTCCGAAGGACGACTGCGCGGCGTCCACTTCAACCCCGTCGCGCGAGAGGGTTCATGCTCGACTTCCTCAAAGGTGCGGCCAACCTGCTGGCTGGCCCCATGTCCACCGCGGTGGATTTCGCGGGCAACGCGCTGGGATTGCCGCCGCTCATCACCAACTCCATCAAGGCCGCGGCGGGGGCCGCGACGGGCAACGTCATGCTGGCGGCCAGTGGCGCCATGGGCGTGGCGCAGGAGTTGTCGAAGAACCCGCCCGCGAAGACGGAGTACCACGCGTCCTCCTCGGGCAGCTCGAAGGCTGACAGTGGCTACGCGCGCTCCGCGTCCTCGTCGCCCATCCTGAATCCGGGCAGCAGCCCGTTGGATCCGAAGATGCTCGACTACTCGGACGCCTTGAAGGTGCTGGAGGCGAACTTCCAGCAGTTGGACCTGCTGGATGGCAAGAAGAACGGCTCGCTGTCGAAGAAAGACCTGCAGCGCATCTCCACGGACGCCAGCCTGTCTCCTCAACTGCGGGACGCGGCCCGCTTCATGGTGGAGAACACGGCCCTCTTCGAGCGGCTCGACCGGCAGGGGCCGCTGGCGAGGATTGGCGTCTTCTCGCCGCTGTACAACCTCGACACCTTCTCGGTGCAGGACCTCCAGCGCGAGCTCAAGGCGGTGGATGCGGAGTTCGCGCGGTACGGCCGGCCCGTGCGCCCTGGAAGCGGTGGCACGACGCCTCCCGGGACGGGATGCACGCCCGGCGGTGGTGGCACGACGGCGCCGGGGACGGGCGGCACGTCCGGCGGCGGTGGCTCCTCGCCTGTGTCGGGCAGCCCGCCGACGTCGGCGCCGAGCCCGCTGGACCCGGACTTCCACGAGTACCACGACGCCTTGCGCGTGCTGAGCGAGAACTGGGACACCTTCGATACCGCGGTGGGGGCCCGGGACAACCTGCTCACGCGCGACAACCTGGACGCCATCCTGAAAAGCCCGGGCGCATCGTCGACGCTGAAGCGCGCCGCGCAGTTCTTCAAGGACCATCCCGTCTACTACGACCGGCTGGAGATGGCCGCGGGCGTGGGGCGGCGGGACGGCATCGTGGGCCGGCCGGATGTCACGGCGGCGCTGCGACAGGCGGACGCGGCGCAGGCGTCATCCGGAACGCAGCCCGCGAGTGGCGCTGGCGGAAGCCGGCCGGTGGGCGGCGCTTCGTCGAATGTGCGGAGCATCGTCGACAACCCCAACATGAGCATCGAGGACAAGATTCAAGCCATCTTGATGTCCATCTCCAGCGACACGGACGAGGAGATTCTCGACGTGATGGAGCAGATGGCGAACGTGCGCGACCAGCGCGCCTCGCTGGGCACCGGTGAGGCGGACCGGAAGGCGGGCGCGAAGCTGGAGAGCAGCATGCAGGAGCTGGAGCTGCGCCTTCAGCGGCTGGTGGAGAAGCGCAAGGCGATGTTCGACCTGATGAGCAACATGTCCTCGAAGTTCCACGAGATGGCGAAGACGGCCATCTCCAACCTGCGGAGCGCCTGAGCCGTCATGGGACGCATCATCAAACACGAGGGAGCGGTGGCCATGCGGATGCAGCGCGGCGCGGTGCAGGGCTTGAAGGCGTTTGCCCGGGGAGAGGCGACGTGGGCCGAAGTGGAGGGGATGACCTTCGAGGAAGCGAAGGCCATTGCCCAGGTGGGGTGTGACCTGGCGGCGGCGGGACGCCTGGAGGAAGCCCGCATCCTCTTCGAAGGCCTGGTGGAGGGAAACCCGAAGGACGCGGCGGCGCGGGCGGCGCTGGGCACCGTGTACCAGAAGCTGGGCAAGCTGGATGACGCCATCGCCGAGTACAGCGCCGCGCTGGAGCGAGAGCCCGACAACCCGGTGGCGCTGGCCAACCGGGGCGAGCTCTACCTCCGCAGGGGGGAGCGCCAGGGCTTCACCGACCTGGCGAACGCGGTGGAGGCGGACCCGCATGGCGAGACGGCGGGCGGCCGCCGGGCGCGGGCGCTGGTGAAGGCCATCACCTTGGTGGCGGTGGAGAAGCTGAAGGAGGACTCGCAGCCGTAGTGCCGGAGTCGGGGGGAGTGGGGCCACCCGGCTGTCTGGGAGTGGCCGGGTGGAGGCAGTCGGCGGGTGGGCTCGGGGAAGAGGCGTGGCCGGAAGGGGAGGGGGGAGCCCACCTGTCGACCGCTGTTTCAGGGCGTGGGAAGAGATGCAATCCGTTCGCCGATGGGTGGATGGCTCATGCCCTTGAGGACGACCCAGCGGGGGGGCTCGGGGTCCATCTTGTTGACGCGTGCGGCCTTCACCAGCATGCGCCGGAAGGCGTCCACGTCACCCGTGAGCCGCAGGGCATAGCGGTCCGCTTCACGCTCACGTTCCCGGGAGAAGGCGCCCGAGATGGGCTTGGCCGTCAGCACGAGGAGGAAGAAGAGCAGGGAAATGAGGGGCAGGTTGCGGATGTCCGCGAAGTGGGTGGCGCCGAACCAGCCCCGCGACGCGGACAGGCGCAAGAGGCGGTCGAGCGCGAAGAGCAGGGCCACCAGCATCAGCGATGAGGCGATGCGGGCGGGCCACTTCGACTCGTTCACGTGGCCCGCTTCGTGTGCCACCGCGGCCAGCACTTCGTCCTCCGAGAGTTCCTTGAGGATGATGTCGTTGAGGACGATGGTGCGCGTGGGGCCCTGCCCGGCGAAGTAGGCTTGCAGCCGGCGCGAGGCGACGGAGGTCTCCTCCACGAGGACGTCGGCGAAGGTGATGTCCGCCTGCTCCATGAGGCCCACGATGCGGGTTCGCAGGGGCCCCTCGGGCAGCGGTTTCTGGTTGAAGAAGAGCCTGCTGCGATACGGGTCCAGTGCCCCGGAGACGAGGAGCAGCAGCGCCACGGGCACGCCCAGCACCAGCCACCACTGGCGCAGCTTGCGCGCCAGGCCGAACATGCCGATGACGAGCGCGGAGAGGGCGAAGGCCGCCAGCAACTGGGCCTTGACCATGTCATAGGCGAAGGTAGCGGGCGTCTGCGTGGACATGCCGTGCCGGTGCTCCAGCGTGTAGCTGAACCAGACGTCCACCGGCAGGTAGACGAGCGACACGAACAGGTCCGTGAAGAGGGCGAAGAGCACCGCCGCGCCCCAGCCGGGCTTGCCCCACAGCCGGTCCATGGCGTGGAAGAAGGCGCGGCTGACCGGCGCCGTCCGAAGGAAGCCGAGCCGCCGCTCCAGGCCCGCGGCGGCCGCCACGGCCAGGCGGTGGAGCGGTTGGACGAGTACGCCCAACATGAGCAGCATCAGGGCCAGGTTGGCGAAGGGGCCCACTGCGGCCCGGATGTAGTAGGGCCGGTGGAAGGCGTGAATCTCCGCCAGTTGCTCGGGCGTGAAGAGGGGCTCCATGGAAGCCCCAGGCTACGCCGTGCGCCCCCGGCCTGCCCAGCCAGGGGCGTTGCTGCTGCGCTCAGGTATGGGGCTCGCTCGCGGAGGAGGGCGCCGCCGACGCGGGCTCGCCCTCCGCGTCCGCCAGCAGCAGGGCCTTCACCTTGGCCAGGCTCTCACGCGTGCGGTCCACGAAGGTGCTCTGCGAGCCGATGCGCTCGGCCGTCTCCAACGTGCGCTCATAGATGTTGATGGACTTGGTGAGCAGCACCCGAATCTTCTTCCGCAGCTCCTGCCGGTAGATTTCGGCCTCGCTGGCATCCAGCTCAGCGGGGGCGGGCGAGTTCACCATGTGCTCGTAGAGGTTCTCGTAAAGCGAACCAATCTGCGTCCCCGCGGCGGTGGCCCAGTAGCCGTTGCCCACGCGGATGGAGCGCAGGTAGTGGCCCTGCGCGGACAGGAGCAGCTCGGCTTTGTAGTTGAGGTCCTGGGCGAGCTTGTCCGCGCCCTTCGCCGGGTCCAACTTCACGCCCTCGTAGTGGAGCCGGTACAGCTCGCCGATGAAGAAGTGGGCCTGGGCGGGGAAGTAATCGTCCACCTCGCCCTTGTCCTCCAGGGCGTCATAGGTGGAGAGCGCCTTGCGCAGGGTGACTTCGGCGGTTTCCGGTGCGCCGCTCTCCAACTGGCAGATGCCCTGCTGGACCTGCGCTTCGAGGCGGCGATTGAGGGGGAGGTCCTCGCGCGCGGAGATGATGCCCAGCAGCTTCGAGGCCTGTTCGTAGCGCTCTAGGTGGTAGTCCACCGCCGCCACGCGGAAGGCCGCGTCCAACGCGTCCCCCTGGCCCCTGGCCGGGTCCGACAGCTCGGAGAAGCGGTGGCCGGCTTCCTCCCACTCCTTGAGGCGCTGGTGGGCAAGGCCCGCGTTGTAGAGCGCCGCACGGCGGTGGCGGCTGTCGGGGAAGAAGTCCACGAGCCGGCCGAAGTAGCGCGCCGCCTGTTGGAAATCGTTCGCGGCGAAGGCCGACGTGCCGCCCGCGAAGAGCTCCTCGTCGTTGAGCTTGTCCAGCTCCAGGTCCGCCGTCACCGTCACCGCGTCGAAGTGGAGCTCCTGCTTGGGCGACTTCGCCTGCGGCTCCTCCCGCGCGGCGGAGCCCGTCGTCCGGCACCCGGACACGACGACGCCCAGCGCGGCCATCCACCACCACCGGCTGACAGGCTTCTGCTTCAGCGCTCTCCCGTTCACCACATCATCCTCCTGGACCGGCTCCCCCCTCCCGGACAGCACCGGGCACCGAGGGGTTCCCACCACCGTCATCGGGCCCGCCAGTTTAATGCGCCTGACCCGTGCGCGCTTCCCCGGCCGCCTGCTTCCCGAGGATGGCTGGACTGAAGAAGTGCGGCGGTTTCGCACAAGCACCGTGCGAAACAGGGAAACGCGGCAGTGGCCCGAAGCGTGTGGGCCCCAGGCCGTGGTCAGCCGAGTGTCTCGTCGCCCACCAGGTAGCGTCCGGTACGCCACAGGGCGGAGATATCGTGCACATCCATCGCGAAGCGGGGCACCTGGACGATGGGGACACCCGGACAGGCGGCCTGGAGCTGGTTGATGCCGGTGCGGTCCTGCTCGGCCATGATTTGCTGCTCGCGCAGCGTCTCTTCCACCTTGGCGCGGCGGCTGGGCGTCAGCGTGGCCGCGTCCGCCCACAGTGCCTCCGTGGGCATGGGGTGCACGCGGTTGACCACCAGCGACACCACCTCCATGCGGTGCTGCTTGAGCATCTTGTGGAAGTGGATGGCTTCATCCATGCGCTCGGGGTGGGGGCTCGTCACCAGCACGAAGCCGGTGTTCGGGTCCTCCAGCAGCTGGCGCACGCCCCGGGCACGCTCGCGAAAGCCCTCGTTGAGCGAGGAGATGGCGAGCATGAAGTTGGAGAGCTCCTGGAGCATCTCCGTGCCGGTGAACTTGGCCAGGCCCCGCATGACATAGCCGCCGCGGTTGAACAGGGACATCCCCAGCTTGCCGGCCTTGAGCGCCGGGGTGAGGAGCCACTTCGCCGCGTCGTTGTCCAGGAAGTCCAGCACGCGGTTGGGCGCGTCCAGGAAGTCCAGCGCATGCGCGGTGGGCGGCGTGTCCAGGACGATGAGCTCGTAGTTGCTGCTGCGGCGCAGCTCCCACAGCTTCTCCATGGAGATGTATTCCTGGCTGCCCGCCAGGGCCGTGGAGAGCGACTGGTAGAAGCGGTTGGACAGGATGCGCTCGCGCTGCTCGGGCGGAGCGACGCGGGTGATGAGCTCGTCCCACGTCTGCTTCATGTCCAGCATCATCGCGTACAGCGACGCGCGGGGCTGGACGCCCAGCGGCTCCAGCGCGGTGGCGGGGACGCGCGTCTCCGCGTTGCCCAGCGCCGTGAGGCCCAGCGAGTTGGCCAGCCGCCGCGCCGGGTCGATGGTGCACACCAGGCTGGAGCGCCCATCCACCGATGCGCGCAGGGCCAATGCGGCCGCCGCCGTCGTCTTGCCCACACCGCCTGAGCCCACGCAGATGAGGACGCGCTTGCCCGCCAGCGCGGGCGACAGGGCCGTCGTGCTCACGCCGCCCCCGTCACGAGAGGTTCGAGGTGCTCCATGACCTGTTCAATTGCCTTGCGCCCGAACTCGGGCGTGAAGAGCCGGGGGACGGGGTAGACGGGCGCGTGCAGGTTGCGCTCCAGCTTCGTCCCGGCGAGCACCGCCTGTGCCGCGCGGTCGTGGTGCGCCTGGGCCACGGCGAGCAGCTCCGGATGGCCCCCCAGGGCCTCCAGGTCCGCTTCGGTGAAGCGCTCCGGAAAGGATTGGTTGAGCACCGCCGCGTGCGTGCGCAGGCTCACCTTGTCCCGCAGCGCCGCGTGGAGCTCCAGCGCCTCGTTCACCGGCATCTCCTCGGGGAGCGCCACCAGCACGGCGGCCGTCACCGCCGGGTCCACGAGGAGGTCGCGCATCTTCTGGGCCTCGCGGGCCATGGGCCCCGGCGGCACTGTTTGAATCAGCACCTGCGGCACGCTGAGGAAGGAGATGGCGTGGCCCGTGGCTGGCGCGTCCATGATGACGGTGTCGAACCGCCAGCGCCCGTCCGGGAGCTTCTCCTGCAGGTGGAACATGATTTTTCCCAGCAGCACCAGCTCCTGCAGGGACGGGATGAAGCGGAGGAACTGGCGCACCAGCCGGTTCTCGAAGACCGTCTTGTAGAGGGTCTCGAAGCGCAGAACCATGAGGCCGTATTCGCGCATGGCCTCCTGGGGCCGCACGTTGACGGCCCAGAGGTTCTGCTCCAGCTGGGCCACTTCGGGCCCGGCCTCGGGGCGCTCCAGGAAGCGGCTGACGCGCTCCTGGGTGTTCACTTCGCACACCAGGGTGCGCTTGCCCGCGCGCGCCGAGCGCAGGGCCAGGGCCGCTGCGACGGTGCTTTTGCCGACTCCGCCCTTGCCGGAGACGATCCACAGGCGCTTGTCGAGTAGTCCGGCCATAGGTTGAGAGCGGCGAACCGTAGGAATCGTGTTCACGGGAGTCAACGCGTTTGGCCTCGGCTTGTTGCGCTGCTTGACACGTCGCGTTGCCCCCTCGCAGAGTGCGGCGTTTTCTTCAAGACTTCCTGATGGCCCGGTAGGGCTTTGCTCGCGAGGACGCGCGTTTTCATGCTCAAGAACAACCCGGTGATGAAGAAGCTCGTGGAAACGGGCGAGGAGCGCATCGGCAAGCTGGCGCAGCAGCTGCTCTCGAACGAGAAGTTCGTGGCGGCGGTGCAGACGCTGGTGTCGCGCTCCCTGGCGGCGAAGGGCACCCTGGACAGCGCGCTGCGCACGGCCCTGTCCGCCGCGAACCTGCCGTCCACCGCGGACCTGGAGCAGCTTCGTTCGAAGGTGGACGACTTGGAGCGTCTGCTCTCGTCCGTCGAGGGCAAGGTCGACACGCTGCTGGCGGCGAAGTCCCCGAAGAAGTAGTCCGCACGTCGGAAGCCGCCACCTTCTCGGTGGATGAGGAGTGCCCGGGCATGAGGCGCATCGCGTTCATCAATGAGAAGGGTGGGACCTGCAAGACGACCCTGGCGGTGAACACCGCCGCCTGGCTGGCCAAGGAGCGCGGCCTGCGGGTGCTGCTGGTGGACCTGGACACGCAGGGCCACGCGGGCAAGGCCCTGGGCGTGGACGTGCGCACCTTGCCACGCAACGTGTTTCACCTGCTGACGGACACGTCGGTGCGCTTCGAGGACGTCGTCCAGCGCTCGGCCCTCGAGGGCCTGGACGTGCTGCCCGCCTACAAGGAGATGGCGGACTTTCCCGTCGTGGTGGCCGCGGATGAACGCCGGGCCCACCGGCTGGCGGACCGCCTGCGCGCGGCGGAAGCGGCGGGCTATGACGCCATCGTCTTCGACGCGCCACCCTCCATGGGGACCACCACGCGCAACATCCTGGTGGCCGCCACCGAGGTGGTGGTGCCGGTGGCGCTGACGTACCTGGCGCTGGATGGCTGCGCGGAGGTGGCGGATACCGTGCGCCAGGTGGGCGAGGCAGAAGGGCGGCCGGACCTCCGCGTCACGAAGGTGGTGCCCACGCTGTACCGGAAGACGGCGCTGGCCACGGCGATTCTGGAGCGCCTGAAGGCCTACTTCCCGGATGCGCTGGCGGCCACGCCGCTGGGCTACGACGTGAAGGTCGACGAGGCCCAGAGTCACGGGCAGACCATTTGGGAGTACGCGCCGCGCAGCCGGGGCGCGCAGATGCTGGCCGCCATCGCCGCGGAGTTGCACGGAGAGCCCGCCCCCAAGCGGAGGCGGGCGTCACAGAAGGCCTGAAGCCGCGCGGCTACTCCTGCTTCGGCGGGCCCTTCTGCTGCTCGGCCTGCTCCAGCTTCTTCTCCAGCTCATCGAGGCGCTGGGTGAGCGAAGCCATGTCGCGGCCGAGCGCGGGCAGGTTGCCGGTCAGGTTCTCCACGACGTGCTTCACGCGCTCGTCGATTCGGCGCTGCCACTCCTCGAAGGCGCGCTGGCTGGCCTTGAGCAGGTCGGCCGGGCTGAGCCCCGCGGCGGCAGCGGTGTCCGCGGCGGTGGTGTCCTCGGCGGCGGCGACGGGGGCCTCGGGCTCACCCTCTGCCCGGGGGGCGTTCTCGTCCCGGCGCAGGAGCTTGTCGAGGCGGGACTCGGCCTCCTCGCGGATGGAGGCGACTCGCGGGGAGACCTCCTTCTGGATGAACCCGGAGATGGACTCGCCGGGGTGGCGGATGATTTCCCGCAGCACCGACAGCGGCATCTGGTTCTTCTTCTTCTCCTCTTCGAAGATGATCTGCGCGAGGGTGACGGAGGTCAGGTCCTCCTTGGTACGATTGTCGACAATCCGTACCTCGGTGCCCTCCTTGATCATCGCTGCGATCTCATCAAGGGTGACGTACCGGCTCTCTACGGTGTCGTAGAGCTTCCGGTTCGTGTACCGCTTGATGATCTTCGGCTCCTTGCTCGGAGCGCCTGCTTGCTCAGCCTCGCTCATGTGTCTCTCCGCCCCTTTTGGGCTCGACATCAAGCCACGTGCCCCGCCTGAGTCTCGCAGGGGCGTTTCTCGTAGCAGAGGGGGTGGGGGCGAGCAAGCAACGTGAACCCGGCTCGCCGTGCCTACCCCGTCGTCCTATACTCGTGCTTCCAGCCGGGCCTGCTGAATGATCGTCAAGTGTGAGCGGTGCCAGACGCGGTTCAAGATCCCCGACGAGAAGGTGACCGAGAAGGGGGTCAAGGTCCGCTGCACCAAATGCCAGAACACGTTCCGGGTCACCCGCGAGGCCGCTGCCGGCGCTCCGGGCGAGCCGCCAGCCCCCTCCTCGGGCGGGCAGGTGGACCCTTTCGCTCAATTTGGGGTCGCGGCAGACCCCACGTCGGTGGACGTCACCAAGCCGGGCTACTTCGAGCTGGGCGTCGAGGCGAGCAAGCCGATGCCTGCTCGCCCCAGTCCTCCCGGGCCGAGCTGGAACAGCATGGACGGGGACCTGGGCTCGGAAGACGGTGTCTTCCGGGAGCCCACGCGAATCACGTCGCTGCCGCTGCCTCCCGCCGCGCGTCCACCCGATGCGCCGGTTGGCCGAGCGCCACCGCCGGGCGCCTTCGTGGTTCCAGGCCCTGAGCGTTCGGGGCGTCCACCCGCCGCAGTGCCTGCGCCCCCTGGCCCTGGAAGCGCACCTGCGCGAGCGGCGGGGGCCCGAGGTGCGGGTGGCCCGGCTGGCATGGAGGACCGCTCCATGCCTCCGGTCCCCGAGGCTGCTGGGCCCGCCGTGTCCCCGGCCAGTGCTCGCCGCGCCGCCGCCCCGCCGCCGGTGGCCGACCCGTTCTCGGAGCTCTTGGGGCCGCCTTCGCCTGCCGAGCCGTCGGCTGCGAATGCGCTCCGCCGAAGCGCGGTGACGCCGCCTCCGGGGGGCACGCCCGCGGGCGCCGCGGCGCTTGGGACGATGCGCCCGGGCGCGGCTCCGCCGCCCGCTTATGGTGGGGACGATCCGTTCGCGTCCATCGACATCGATGATGCGGCGGCGATGCCAACGTTGGCCACGGGGGCGCCGCCACCGGCGGAGAACGACCCGTTCGCGGCCATCGACATCGACGATGCGACGGTCCCGTCGGCGGCGCCCGGGCTGCCTCGGCCCGTGGGGAGCGACCCGTTCGCGTCCATCGACATCCATGCGGCGGGACCCGCGAAGTCCCCGAGGGTTGCCTCAGCTTCCGTAGGAAGCGGTCCTCTCGCGGCGGCAGACATTCATGCCGCTGGGTCTGCGAAGCCCATGAAGGCTGCGGCACCTTCAGGAGGAAGCGGTCCTCTCTCGGCGGCAGACATTCATGCCGCAGGCCCTGCGAATTCCACGGCACCTTCAGGAGGAAGCAGTCCTCTCGCTGCGGTCGACATTCACGCCGCCGGGCCTGCGAAGTCCACGTCGTCTTCAGCGGGGAATGGTCCTCTCGCGGCGGTCGACATCCATGCGTCGTCGCCAGCCGCTGCGGACAGTAACGACCCCTTCGCCGCCATTGACCTGCGGGCACCTGCCGCGTCGACTCGGAAGGCCGCGCCGCCGCCTGCCGGAAGCGACCCGTTTGCATCCATCGACATCCATGCCGGCGCTTCCGCCGCGTCTGGCAGCGGGCCTGTTCCAGGCGGGAGTGACCCGTTCGCGTCCGTCGACCTCCACGCTGACTCCTCGGCCGCGATACCGCCTTCCGCGGATCCCCGGGACTTGTTCGACCTTGGCTCGGACGTGGGCGGGCACGGCGAGGATTCCGGCCTGCTGCCCACGGACACGGGCCGCGCCGCGCTGTTCGGGACCTCGGATGCCTCCGATGCCTCCCTGCTTGGCGATGTCCCCCCCGCCGTGGATGACGCGGAGGCCTTTGGCGTCACCCTGGGCCGGGTCGGGGCACCCAGTGGCGTCCAGCGCGAGGTGCTGGACATGGACGGGCTGCCGTCGAAGCCCGTGGTCACCGTGGCCAAGCCCACCGCGCGTCCCGAGGACGTGGGCATCCCGCAGAGCCGCCCGTCGAGCCGGCTTCGCAAGGCGTTGGGCTTCACCGTCAACTTCGTGTTGGCCGCGGCCCTGGTGGCCGTGCTGGGCACGGTCGGCCGGGTGTACCTGAGCGAGGGCCGCCTCGACGTGTCGGCCCTGTCGCTGGACTCCCTGCGCACGCTCTTCGTGCCCGCGCCGAAGCCGCTCGTGGCCGTGGATGTGACGAACGGGCTGTACGAGACGCGCGAGGGCAGGTCGCTCTTCTACGTCCGCGGGGACGCGGTGAACCACTCGGACACCGCCGCCCGCATCCGCGTGCGCGCCGCGCTGTATGACGGCAGCCAGCGTGTGGCCTCCGCCGAGGCGCTCGTGGGCAGGGTCCCCACGCCCGAAGAACTCTACGGCGTGGGCTCACCCGACGCGGCGGTGGCTTTGCGCCAGCGCGTCGACGAGGCCGCCGTCTCCGTGGCGCCCGGCGCCAAGGCCCCCTTCGTCGTCATCTTCCCCGAGCACCCCTCGGACCCGGGGGGCTACCGGCTGGAGCTGACACTGGAGCCCGAGCGCTCCAAGTCGGCGGAGGCCGCCCCCCGGACGGAGTGAGCCACCATGCCCACGCAGGAGGATGCCCGGACCGTCGCGCGCTTCATCCACGCCTTGAGCGGTGGGGCGGAGGTCCGTCGCAAGGCCGCCGCGCGTGAGCTCGCCTGGAGAGATCCACTCGACTCCAACGAGCTGGTGGGCCACCTCATCGCCCTCTCGCGCGCGGGGTGGGGGCCCGCCTCCTGCGCGTTGTCGGACTTCATGGCCGCGCTGGAGCAGGAGGCCGAGCACATTCCTCACGTGGAGTCGCTGCGACGGCTCGCGCACGTCCAGTCGCTCGACACCGTGGCGGACCTGTTCGCCCAGGGCCCCGCGAAGCTGGAGATGGACCCGGACGCCGCCGCCCGCGCGGACGCCAACGCCTTCTCCCAGTCGCTCGGGCACCTGAAGCAGCAGGCCCGCCTCACGAGGGACCCGGACACCCTGTCCCGCCTGGCCACCGTCAGCAATCCCACGGTCCTTCGCAACGTGCTCATCAACCCCCGGCTCACCGAGGAGCTGGTGGTCCGCATCGCCGCGCGCCGTCCGGCCCGGCCCGAGCCGCTCATCGAAATCTGGAAGTCACCGCGCTGGTCCGTGCGCCACGCCATCCGGCGCGCGCTCGTCCTCAACCCCTACCTGCCGCCGGAGACGGGCGCGAAAATCGTCCCGCTGCTCAACACGGCGGACTTGAGGGAACTCGTCTCGAACGCCGCCCTTCATCCCGCCCTGCGCGCGCAGGCCTCCCGGCTGCTCGCCGAAGGGAATGGAACAGGGCCTGCGGCCGCGTCACGCATCCCCAAGCATCGCGGGTACGACTGACGGCCATCGCTTCCTGGGGAGGGGAGGGGCTTAGCGGCGGCGCGGGTGCTCGGGCTCCGTGAACTCGGCGTCCGTGGTGCTGCGGCGGGCCGGAGGCAGCGGCTTCGCATCCACCAGGTCCTCGCCGCGCGACGCCTTGCGGAACGAGTACACGAACTTGCCCACGGCATTGCCGAGCTGACCCATGCGGGCGGCCGAGAAGACCACCAGCAGGATGAAGCCGAGGACGATGATTTCTCCGAGGCCGAGGCCCAGCATGATGGAGCACAGTGCAGCAAAGGGCGGGGGGAGGCAAGCCATGCGTCCACCGCCGCACGCCCGGTTGGACTTCTGATGCACGGCGGCGGCCACCCGCGCAGACTGGAGGGCATGCTCCTGCTTGCCCACCGTGGCGCCAGCGCCGATGCCCCCGAGAACACCCTGGAAGCCTTCGCCGAGGCGGTCCGCCAAGGCGCGGATGGTGTGGAACTGGACGCGATGCTCTGTGGCTCGGGGGAGGTCGTCGTCTGCCACGACGAGCGCCTGGAGCGCCTCGCGCGGCTGCCGTGGGAGGTTCGCCTCACCCCGTGGTGGAAGCTCCAGCGGGCGGACGTCGGCTCGCCGCTGGGCTTCGCCCCCGCCCGAATCCCGCTGCTGGAGGAGGTGCTGGAGGCCCTGCCACCGCAGTTCCTGGTCAACATCGAGCTCAAATGCGAGCGCGCCGACGACGGAGGCCTGGCGGAGCAGGTGGCGCGGCTGGTGCGCCGGCGCGGGCTTGCGGGCCGGGTCGTCATCTCCAGCTTCAACCCGCTGTGTCTCTTCCGCCTGGCGGCCGCGGCACCGGAGCTGCGCCGGGGGCTGCTCATCGACCCGGACAAGTCCTGGGCCCTGCAGGCCTACGGGGTGAGCCCGCTCGTGTCGTCACACTCGGTCCACCCCTTCCACGAGGCCTGCACCCCGGAGCGGGTGGCCGCCTGGCGCGCGGCCGGGATGCGCGTGGCGGCGTGGACGGTGGACGACCCCCAGCGCGCCCATGTCCTGGAGCGGATGGGGGTCAGCTACCTCATCACCAACCGGCCGGGAGCGGTCCGTCAGGCCCTGCACCCCGCCGCGTAGCGCTCAGAAGTCCAGGCCGAGCGTGGTGTTGAAGGCGAAGACGGCCGGCAGGCCCCGGTCCACGGTGCTGCCGTTCTCCTCGTAGGAGACGCTGCCCGTGCGCGTCAGCGACAGCTCCGCGCCCAGCTGGAGCACGCCGCCAATGAAGCGGACGCCGCCGTAGATGCGCTGGTTGATGTTGCTGCCGAAGGACACCTTCCGGTACGCGGCGGTATCCGTCAGCGCCGCGCGCGAATCGTCCCCCGTCGTGTCATCGAAGCTGCGGTCCGGGTTGAAGTCGATGCGGCTGGACGTCGCGCCGACGAAGCCCAGGTCCAGGCCGCCGTAGGGCGTCAGCGTCACCATGCCGCCCAGCGGGAACTGCTTGCCCACGCCGAAGTCCAGGCCCATGACGGTGAGGCCCAGGTCCCGGGCGCCGAACAGCTTCGTCACGTGTCCGCGCACGCCGAAGTCAGGCAGGTAGGTGAAGCCCTCGTTGGCGGCCCACTTCAGCTCGCCGGTGGCCACCACCTGGCTGCTCTTCTCCACCCAGCCGACGCGCCCACCCAGCTCCAGCGAGAAGGGCAGGCCCTTGCGCGCGTGGAAGGAGGGGATGAGCACCGTGGAGGGCTGCTCGTTCTGCGTGGGGATGTTCACGCTGCCGGGCAGCGACACCACGGAGAGCTCCGCGTTGATGGCCCAGGCCGAGTGGCCCGTTGTCTCCGGGGGCATCAGGTTCACGGAGGTGATGGCCGCGCCCATGATGCGGGCGAAGGCCTGGAAATCCGCATCGGCGGACGCCACTGGGTTGTCACCCGTGGGGTTGCCGAACCGCGCGATCTGCAGGTCATTGGGCGCCGCGACAACGGACGCGCCTGCCGCCCAGGCCGCGAGAGCCACCCACCGACTGAACGTCCGCATTCGAGTCACCGCCTCCAGGGCGCGCGACCGGCCGGTAAGGCGCCCACCGCGCCGGACGGTAACGCCTGCTCGCAAGGAGCGTCAACAAAACGGGCGGCCCCTCCCGCGGTCTCCTCTCAAGGAGTCCCGTTGGAAAGGCCGCCCGGAAGGAGGCGGCGCGCCAGGTGGGCGCGGGGCGCCTACTGCGGCTTGTTGGCGGGGCTACCGGCAGGCGAGGCCATCTTCTGGGCGACCTCGGCCGGGCGGCGGCGGATGACCAGCGTGCGGCGGCTGGCGAAGTCGTTGTCCTCGCGCGCCACCACCAGCACGTTGTTGTTGCCCTCCTTCAGCGCGAACTCCGTGGAGAACTTCAGCGTGTTCGGCTCGGCGCCCTTGGGGTCCACGCCCTTGAAGTAGACCTTCTGGTCGTTCACCAGCACGTAGACGTCCAGCAACCCGTGGGGGTCCGTCACCACGCCGGAGAGCGTGAACTTGTCCCCGTTGGCCACCATGCCGCCAGCGGCCGGATCCACGTCCAGGCGGATGTCGGGCGGGCGGTGGTTGGTGGCCAGCGTGGCCTTCGGCGTGGTGGCCTTGCCCGTCTTCAGCTCCTTCGCGTCCTGGCTGCGCACGAAGGCGAAGCGGTCCTTCTCCAGCTCCACGCGGTAGTAGCCCTTGGTGACCGCCTCGGCGGGCAGCACCGTCGTCCCGCTCAGCTTCGCCACCGCGCGCGCGCCCTGCGCGGGGGCCCCATACAGGTCCACCTTGTCGCCCACGCGGACGAGGCCCTTCTTCGGCTCCATCGTGGCGATTGCGGCGTCGGTGACGGGCAGCTCCAGCTTCTCCATCACGAACTCCTCGAGCGGCTCGTCGATGATGGCCAGCTTCAGCGGGAAGGTGTTGCCCTTGAAGCCCTTCTTCACCTCCAACTGGAAGCGCGCCGTCTTCGTCTCACCGGGCTTCAGCTCGCCCAGTTTGAAGCGGCCCTTTTCGATGAAGATGTTGGCGTCGCCGCCATTCTTGATCTGCGTGAAGGAGTCGAGCGCCGTGCCGGTGCCCGCGTTCGTCACGTCGAGCAGCACGGAGACCGTCTCCCCGCGCTGCACGGTACCGTCGCCGTTGCAGGTGGCGCAGTCGTCGATGACCTGCCAGTTGAATGCGAAGGCGGGGCGGGGCAGCTCCACGAAGTTGAGCTCGGCCACCCGCGTCTCAGGCAGGGCGCCGTGGTCATCGAAGAAGCGCACCGTCACGTCGTCGCGGCGGCTGGTGAGGTCCTTGGGCAGGCGCACCTTCACCTTCCACGTCTTCTTCTCACCCGGCGCCAGCGCACCGAAGAGGAACTCGCGGCGGTCCAGGAAGGCGTTGTCGCTCTCCGTCCAGGCGCGCACGCGCTTGAGCGGCTCGGTGCCACGGTTCTCCGCGGTCAGTGCCATCTCCATCACCTCGCCCGCCAGAATCTTCGCGTCCGGGCCCGGCGTCAGCGACACGGCCATCTGCACGTTCTTCGGCGTGGGACCCGCGCTCCAGTCCACGCCCAGCGCGGCGATGGCGGCGTTGATGCGGGACTCCTCCTCGGCGCGCTTCTGGTCGATGAACGCCTTGCCCTGCTTGAGCTGCTCCTTGCGCGTGGTGGCCGGAGCGCGCAGCACGAAGTCGCGGGCGAACTGGACCTCGAAGTCCTCCTTGATCTCCTCCTGGGCCTCGGCGTCGAGCTGGTCGTCCAGGTCCTCACCCATGCCGGCCACGTCCACGTCCAGCAGCGGGTCCTTGTCCCCGTGCTTCTTGGCGTTGGCGGCCGTCTTCGGCGGGGCCTTGCCCTCGTCCTTCTTGGCGGTGGCCTGGGCCTGCTTCTCGTCCACCTTCAGGTACTTGAGGCTCTCCAGCGGCTTCTCGCGGTTGAGCACGTCCTCGCGCTTCTTGGCGACGGTGCTGGAGTCCGGGTTGCCGAAGTGCTGGTCCAGGTCGGCCTCGCCCATGGAGCGGCGCGGCGCGAACACGTCCACGCGCTCATCGGTGGCGCGGGTGGGGACCAGCTGGATGTCCGGGACGATACCGACCTCCTGGATGGAGACGTCGCCCGGGGTCAGGTACTTGGCGATGGTCAGCTTCAGCGCGCTGTCATCCGGGAAGTCGTACAGCACCTGCACGCTGCCCTTGCCGAACGTCTGACGGCCGATGATGGTCGCGCGGTCGAGGTTCTTCAGCGCGCCGGCGACGATTTCGGACGCGGAGGCGCTGCCAGCGTTCACCAGCACGGCGATGGGGTAGCTGTCCTCTCCGTCCGTGGCGCGCGCGCGCTTCTCCTCGCGCAGCTTGTCGGACAGGCCCACCGTCGCGACGATGGTGCCGCTGGACAGGAACGTGTCGGACACCTGGATGGCCTGCTCCAAGAGGCCGCCCGGGTTGCCGCGCATGTCGAGCACCAGGCCCTTGAAGCCGCCCTTCGCGTCCGCCTGCTTGCGCAGCTGCGTCAGCGCCGCCTCGAGGTCGCGGGTGGTGTTGCCCTGGAAGTTCTTCAGGCGGATGTAGCCCACGTTGTTGGAGAGCATCTTGTGCTGCACGCTCTCGATGGAAATCATGGCGCGCGAGAGCGTCATGATGCGGGGCTTGTCCCAGCCGTCGCGCTCCACGGTGATGGTGATGCGGCTGTCCACCGGGCCGCGCAGCTTCGACACGGCCTCGTTGAGGTCCATGTTGACGGTGGACTCCTCGCCAATCTTCTTGATGCGGTCGTCCTTCTGGATGCCGGAGCGGTGCGCGGGCGTCTTCGGGATCACCTTGACCACGGTGAGGTTGCCCTCGCGCATCTGGATGACGAAGCCCAGGCCGCCGAACTCACCCTTGGTGGACAGCTTCATCTCCCGGTACAGCTCCGGGCGCAGCAGCACCGAGTGCGGATCCAACGTGGACAGCATGCCGTTGACGGCCGCGTACTCCACGTCGCGCGTGTCCTCGATGGGCCGCATGTTCTTCGACAGGAAGTCGAAGACATCCTTGAGCGCGAAGGACATCTTCCACAGCGAGTCCACGTGGGCGATGTCGAACTCGCGCTGCTTGCCGTTCACGTTGACGTTGAGCTTGCCCGTCTCCGCGTTGCCGTCCACGAGCACGTCGGGAACGCTCTTCTCGACGTACTCCAGCGAGGCGATCATCATCTCCTTCGGCTTCACCCGCTTGGGGTCGACGTAGTTCTCCTTCACGTAGAGGATGACCTTCGTCAGGACGCGCAGGCTGTTGAGGTCGTGCGGGGCCTTCTCGCCTTTGACGGTAGGAAGACTGCCGTCCCACGAGCCTTGCCCGGCCTCGGCTGCACCCATGGTCAGCGGCAAGGGAGCCCGGTCACTGCCCACCAGGGCCCAGGCGCCGAGGAGCACGGCAACGGCTGTGATTCGGCGGAGGAAACGCGGCATTTGGTTCATCCAAGCTGGGGCGCGCTGTCCGGCACCCCGGGTGTGGCGAGAAGCCTTGAGATTTCGACCGTTTATACCGAGTAGGCGAACACTGTAAGCGGCCGGGCAAGCCTAATCACGGGCTCCTGGTGCTTCAAGGCATCGCCTCTCTGCTGGTGGAGCAGAACGTCCCTGGCGGGCATTGCGTTCCCGGTTCCCCGGGTTCGACACCCGGCTCGGGCGTTTATTTCAACGCAGCGGTAGTGGACTCCCCAGGAGGGGGCGCCAGCAGCCGGGCCTCGCGCAGCCCGCCATAGAGCAGGGTGCCGGCGACGATGGCCACCGGGAGGAAGAAGGCGTTGAGGATGGGGACCCAGAGCAGCACGTAGATGCCCGCGCCCAGGCCCAGGCAGAGCGCCCGCCGCTCGCGCAGCATCCGGCGCACCTCGGCGAAGGGATACAGGTGACGCGTCATGGGGGCGGCCAGGTACTCACCCGCCATCCACGTCATGGTGTACAGGCTGGCGAGGACCGTCCACAGCACGCTGCCCACCCCCGGTATCAGGTGGAGGGGCAGGAGCACCGCCAGGCCCGCGAGGAGGAAGAACAGCCGTGCGAGCGTATGGGCGATGCCGGTGACGAGCCCCCGGACGAAACCCGCCACGGTGAAGGAGGCGCCCGGGCCGCCGCCACAGGCCTCTTCGGTCAGCTCGGACAATGGATCCTGGAGCGGGGCCAGCAACAGGGGCGGCAGCACGTTGGCGCCCACGACCCAGAACACCAGGCCGGACAACACCAGCCCCGCGGTCCAGGCAGCCTGGCCGTACCAGCTCTCCGGGCGGGTCCAGACGGATTCCAGGGCACCGGGGGCGTAGCGCCACAGCAGCCAGACGAGCCCCACGAGGGCGGCGGCGGTGACGGCGGCACAGAGGGCGGACAGCAGGAATAGCCGGCGGTCGCGCAGGATGAGGGAGAAGGCCCGGCCGAGGAGCCCCATCCCCTGGAAGAAATCGGACAGGCGGGGCTGGGGGGAGAT